>RHAS01000316.1 GCA_010028615.1 Actinomycetota bacterium | reverse complement strand
GAGATGGCAAGCGAAGCCGCATGGCCGAGTCATGGGACTGGGCCTTATCTTTTGAAACTAATAACCTACTTCACACCTTCACCCAGGTAGCAGTGCTATCGACCTTCTTTATCGTGGTGAATTGGGAATCAGGTCTTATCAATCTGGCTCTAATTGCCATCACTTTTATCTTTATCAAGATGACTTTTAAGAAGCAGGTGCTAACTCAAGAAGGTTTTGCTCTCGCCCAGAAAAACAAAGAAATCGTTGAGAACGTCACCAAGGTGCGGGCAAGAGTTAAATCGGCTGAAATCAGCACACTATTTGCTAACGCAGCCTTCATAGTGTCACTCGCAGCACTCCTTGCCTTTAGTTTCCTGGGTCGAGTAAACCCTGCCGATGCGGTAATGCTCTTTCTAGGTTTCCGAATGCAGAATTCGAACCTGGTGCAAACCAGCGGATCGCTGATGCGTTTTGCCAGAGCGAAGGCACTGAGCGAAGCTCCAGAGAAGTACCGCGATCTAAAACTTGACGAAGAAGAACTTGGCTAATGCTCACCATCGCATACAGCACTTTGGCAAACCGTTTAGCCAAAGTGAAACTTCCTGATCTAACTAATCACCCAGATTGGAAAGTTCTGATCACTGTTCAATCAGGTAGCGATGCTGAACCAGATCTGTCAGCCGATGATGATATTCAATTCAATCTAGACTCTCTAGCTTTAGCCATCAAGAAACTGCAGTCATCCGATGCAGCCTTGTTGCTCGGGATGGCTCAGGACGAAACAGGAAAACTCAGAAAAAAATATCCGAGTAAGTCAACACCGCTAAATAAACTCAACAGCGCAAAAGCCGCCACCTACGAAATGGTGATTGATCTCGAAAAAATCAAAAGTGCTGGTATTCGTTTCGATGAGAATTTTGGCGCAGGGGCTAAAGATACCTATCTGGGCGATGAATATATTTTCATTTGTGATTTGCTCTCCGCAGGGCTTGGCTGTGTTTTTGAACCAATAGTCCTGGCCA
>RHAS01000315.1 GCA_010028615.1 Actinomycetota bacterium | reverse complement strand
TTTAATGTGCTTTACTTGGTCGACTTCAGAGTAGAGATCCGAATCGACAGTATTGTGGCTAATTGCCTCCAATGTTGCTGCGCCAATGAATCGAAGTGCATTCGCAGTGGGAAGTACTTTAACCTGATGGCCTGCTTCGGTAAGCAGCCTTACAAGATTGACTGCTTTGTAAGCGGCAATCCCACCGGTAATGCCAACCAGGATTTGCACGCTTCAACCAGTTTTTAGTCTTTAGTTTTTGCGACAACGGCGCCAGCAACAATTTCGCGCATGGCAATTGAAAGCGGCTTGTCATCCACTGCCGAGTCAACCAGTGGACCGACATTCGAGAATAATGAACCCTCATGCAAAGCGGAATAGTAATCGTTAATTTGTCTAGCTCGCTTGGCAGCAAAAATGACTAGGCCGTATTTTGAAGGGTGCTTGGCCATTAGCGAATCAATTGAAGGGGAAACAATTCCCTCTAGTTTTTCAGACATCTGTAACTTTCTATGAAGTACTGAAGGCCTTAGGCCTGCATCAATTCTACGACCTCGTCAGCGGCTTGCGCTACCTCATGGTTGATAACAACATGGTCGAATTCGCCAATCGCTGCCATTTCAGCCCTGGCCGTATTCATTCTTATGTCCATCTGATCCTGATTCTCAGTAGCTCGTTCCAGAAGCCGCCGTTCTAGTTCCTCCATACTCGGCGGAGCTAAAAATATCAGATTTGCATCAGGAAGGCTGTGACGAACCTGCCTAGCACCCTGAATGTCGATCTCTAGAATAATTTGCTTATTGGCCGCAAGCGCAGATTCAACTGGGCCTCTTGGCGTGCCATATCGATGACTCTTGTGCACAACCGCGTATTCAAGCAGTTCACCATTTTCGATCATTTGGTCGAACTCTGCATCATCTACGAAAAAGTAATGAACCCCATCTATTTCGCCAGGTCTTGGCTTTCTGGTGGTAACCGAGACTGATAGGAGGATTTCAGGATGTTTTGCCAAGATTTCACGAACCACAGTTCCTTTACCAA
>RHAS01000314.1 GCA_010028615.1 Actinomycetota bacterium | reverse complement strand
TTGCTGTAACAGTCAAGGTAGCTATATCACCAGGGACATAGGTAGCTTTATCAAGCGAAGCCGAATAAGAATAAGCCGCACCTGAGCAATATACCTTGAATGAATTCGAAGTAATTAGTTCATTCTTGGCATTTACTACCGTAGCAACAACATCAGCAGATCCCGCAGTTGATGAACAGGTAAATGATACCGAGGTTGCCAAAGAAGTTGACGCACCGGTAGTTGCAGTTCCATATCCAGTAACTGAATTGTTATATGAGGATCCAGAGATAGTGGTCGCGACGCTTGTTAGCAAACGACCAAGGGAATCAGTAGCCTTCAAACCGAAGTCACCATCTGAAGACGAAACTGTTCCGTAGATTCCACCATCCGTTGAAACTTCAGCTTTTCCTATAGTCAACTTAGCAACCGGTCCAAGTAATTGGAGTGACTTAGTTATCCATACTGCTCCATTGACCGTAATTGTCACCACAGTGTCAATCGCCGTATTTGCGGTTCCTTGAGCGACATAGATGGTGTCATAGTCTGCGGATGGATAGGTGTCAGCTGATGTTGTGCCCAGGAAGGTGGCTGATGTAAATGAACAAACAGCACCGCCTGAAGCTGAACAACCAACAACAGTTGAAGTAGGCATTGCGACGTCATTTTCATCGTGCAATGTGTAGCGAATGTACCCTTGGCCACCATTTGCAACTCTTGAGGCGCCAGAAGTGTCAGTGTAAGTATCAACCTCAGCTGATGCTGCTCCCGAGTGGAGATTAGCAAAGCTATTTGCGGCACTCAACTTACCAACTGTTGTTGTGGCTACGACGGTCACAGTAAGTGTAACCGAAGCGGTTCCAGAAGTGCTGCTTGTATCTTGAATAACTGTCATTGTTCCTGCGGCAGTTGGAACAATAGTCATAGTTGTGGCTTCATCAGCGCTGTTAGTCACTGATGTTCCAGCAGAGCTTAGAGTAATAGTTCCACTAGTACCCGCGGCCGAAGTTATCGGACCTCCGGGAATCAGGCGCGTTGGAA
>RHAS01000313.1 GCA_010028615.1 Actinomycetota bacterium | reverse complement strand
TGATGAGTAATCAACTAATTCAGGCCTCCGGAATACGTATTGCTGCTGCGGCCTCCTCGAGAGAGGAGGCCGTAGCACTATGCGGTCAAACACTTCTGGAACTGGGAGCAGTTTCGGAAGAATACATCCAAGCGATGTGGGAACGCGAGCAAATCATCTCCAGCTACATGGGTGAAGGCGTAGCCATGCCCCATGGCACCGATGAGTCTCGCAAATTTGTGAAGTTTGATCAACTGGTCTTTTTGCGATTTGCTGAGGAGATTGATTGGGATGGGGTTCCAGTTAGAGCTTGCATCGGAATCGCGGCAAACGGTGACCAGCACGGTCAAATACTCGGCAACCTAGCAGAGGTGCTCATCGATGATGAGAAACGCCTCGAACTTTTCTCAACACAGAGTGTTGAGCGGATACTTGAATTATTGGAAACAACCGAAGGGCAGTAGTTAAAGTGAAAGCGGCGATTTACCGAGGTCCGGGGGATCTCAAAGTTGAAACCGTTGACGAGCCAAATGTGCAGGCCGGTCAACTAAAGCTAAAGATTCACGCCTGTGCCACCTGTGGTACGGATGCAAAGATCTATCACGTTGGTCACCCAAGGCTTACCCCACCGCAGATCATCGGTCACGAGATTGCCGGTGAGGTAGTTGAAATCGGATCCGGAGTTTCAGGATTCAATGTTGGCGATCGAGTGCAGGTAATTGCGGCAATTCCCTGCGGCACTTGCTGGGCTTGCCTTGAAGGCAGGATGACTGTTTGCCCTAATCAGTTATCTATGGGCTATCAGTTCCCAGGTGGTTTTGCCGACTACATGATTGTCCCCGAGGAAGTTATCAGAGTAGATGGAGTAAATCACATTCCAGAAGGGGTCTCTTACATTGAAGCTGCCGTTGTTGAACCTTTGGCCTGCGTGCTAAATGCCCAGCAGCTTGCCAAGGTTGGCCAAGGCGATACGGTGTTGGTTATGGGGGCAGGACCAATCGGTTGCCTGCATGTCAGATTAGCCAGATCGCTCGGCGCAGC
>RHAS01000312.1 GCA_010028615.1 Actinomycetota bacterium | reverse complement strand
CCAACAGCAACTCAAAGAAAAGCCAAACGATGAAACTCTCTTGGAGCGCATCGCCCAGGTAAAGCTAGTGGCAAGAACACATTCGGGTCAGATTGAGGATGAGCTTGCAGTTGAACCAAAAACTTTAGCTGAGGCTATGCGCAAAGCTGATTACCTTCTCGCAATTGGAGATGCCGAGACCGCATTTAACCTGTTGCTTGACTTTTTTGAGATGGCAGAAGATAAAGGCGCGTTCAGTAACCACCTCATTGAATTGTTTACAGCTGTTGGTAAAACTAACCCAGCAGTAATTAAGGCTCGTCGAAACCTAGCTGCGAAGATGTTTTAATCATGGCAATTTATCTTGACTACGCTGCAACAACACCAATCAGGGATGAGGTGCTAGAAAGTTACGTCCAGCATCTAAAAGAATTGGGTAACCCATCATCAGTCCACAGTTCTGGCCAGGCTGTTCGAAAGGCGCTTGAGGAAGCTAGAGAATCATTAGCCAGTAGCCTCGGTTGCCACCGAAGTGAAGTTATCTTCACCTCGGGAGGCACTGAGAGTAATAACTCCGCTATTAAGGGTCTCTACTGGCAACGAAATGCAGAAGATCAACAACGCAACATCATCATTACTGCCGGTACCGAGCACCACGCGGTAATCGATCCGGTGGAATGGCTAGAAAAGCACGATGGGGCAGAAATCATTTGGCTTCCAGTAGACAAACAAGGTCAAATAAATTTGATCGAGCTAGAGCAAATACTGGAAACTAAGAATGAGAATGTTGCGCTGATTGCGCTCATGTGGGCAAATAACGAAACTGGTGTCATTACCGATATTGCTGCGGTTACCGAAATGGCCAGAAAATACAACATCCCGGTTCATTCGGATGCGGTAGCTGCCTTCGGTCACATTCCAATTAGTTTTTCTGATTCGGGCTTGGCCACACTGAGCGTATCTGCCCATAAAGTTGGTGGCCCGATCGGTGTCGGGGCACTTGTTGTCTCTAGAGCAACAAAACTCGTTTCGCTGATTCAC
>RHAS01000311.1 GCA_010028615.1 Actinomycetota bacterium | reverse complement strand
TGCCGGCGAGATTACTCCTGAAATCGTTGAAAAGTATTTTGGCGGAAGACTGGAAACAACTGTCTTTGTGATAGCTGACGCCGCTATTGCAGGTCAAGTTTCCGAGGCGCTTCTGCGTCTGCGTTATGGCTTAGCTCAAGGATTAGAACCAGTAATGCTAATTGGCGCGATTGCTAGGAAGATCAACCAGTTTGTGAAGGTGCGAGGAAACCCGAACATTTCAGCTCAATCTCTCGGGGTAGTTGATTGGGTGCTTTCGAAAATCAAGCAGGAGGCAGCCGGCTGGTCTGAAGAAAGCCTGACGCATGTTATCCATGAGCTAGCCGAAACAGATTTTGCAATCAAGGGTGGGCAAAAAGATCCGCACTACGCACTAGAAAAACTAATCAGGCTGATCGCCAATAAAGGTCGTCCGCTTGGCTAAAAAGTATGCAGCGGCCTTTGCTCTTCTCGCGCTTACCTTCACTTCGCTAGTGCTCCGCCCACCAGTTGCAGCTATTGGGCCGCTGATCCCAGAGTTTATAACTGTTGAAAAGTTATCTCTACTTGAAGTTGGTCTTCTGACATCAATTTCTGTTGTTTGTTTTGGACTTGGAGCTTTCACAGGGCCCTGGTTGGTGAAGCGGTTTGGTCTCAACAGGGCGATGCTCCTAGTGCTAATTGCATTGACCGCTGCGATGGCAATAAGACTTGTCGGTGGGGTTCTCGCAATCCTTTCCACCACTGTGATTATCGGGTTGGCTATCGCAATCGGAAATGTTCTTATTCCAACTGTGGTGCGCGAACAATTCCCAAAGAAAATTGAGCTAATCACCGGTGTCTATGTGACACTGCTTGCGATATCGGCAAGTTTGGCAGCTTCTATTGCCGTTCCTAGTTCACAATTACTAGGTTCTTGGCGTGAGGCTCTTGCGATCTGGATAATTCCAGCAGTGATTGCGATCTTATTTTGGCTCCCTATAACTAGGTATAAATCCACCGTCGAGGGGGTAAGTGCTAAGACCCATGCAGATGAGAAAC
>RHAS01000032.1 GCA_010028615.1 Actinomycetota bacterium | reverse complement strand
GACCAAATTCCATCGAGGCTTCCAGTAGCTCCACCAGGGCGAGGGTTGACCAGACAGCAGAAGCTTCGTCGCTTGGTCGCCAATTCACTTGCTGCAAACGGTTTCACGGAAGTGCTGAACTATCCGTTTGTAACAGCTGCGCAAAACTCAGCATTCGCCGAGGAATCAGCAAAACGTATCCTGCTTGCCAACCCACTGCAGTCCGAAGTTAACGAAATGCGGTTGAGCCTGCTACCTGGTCTATTGGAAGCAGCCGCTCGCAACAGTTCAAGAACTTTGGTCAACCTAAGCCTGTTTGAATTGGGTTCGGTATTTTTGCCCGCCAAATCAAGTTCTCCAGTAGATCTTCCTAGTGGTGGATCTCTTCCAAGCGAGAGCGAGCTTGGTGCGCTTGGCGACTCTGTTCCAAATCAGCCTTTGTATTTAGCTGGCTTGATTTTAGGCGATCGTTTGGTTCAACAAGTTGGTAAGCCAGCGGCTAAATCAAGTTACGCCGATGCAATTGGCGCGGTTCATTCCCTGTCCAGTTTGTTGGCAGTCGAACTAACTATCGAACAAGTTTCTAAACGAGGTTTTCATCCAGGTCGAACCGCGGCGATTAGTTCCAACGGGGTAGTAATTGGTTTTGCTGGAGAAATTCATCCTGAAATCTGTTCCAACTACGACTTACCGCGTCAGGTTAGCTTCTTTGAACTCAATCTGGACTTACTCATTCATAGCGTTCCAGACTTGGTAGCGGCTAACCCTATCCATACCTATCCGGCGACTACTCAAGACCTATCTCTGGTTATGGATAAATCTGTCCCGGCAGCAGCAGTTTTGAATCTCATTCGTGAATCAGCTGGAGAGTTACTTGAGGAAGTCGAACTTGTCGATGATTTCCGAGGTGGAAATCTTAGCGACTCGGATAAATCGTTAACTTTCTCGCTACGTTTCAGAGCCCAAGATCGAACCCTTACTCAAGTTGAAGCAACTGAGGCAAAAGACGCCGCTGTCCAAGCCGCAAATGCACGTTTTGGTGCAACGATTCGGTCATAAATAGCTAGGAGAAAGCCATGGCCTTGAAGGTGGCTATTGTCGGCGCAAGCGGCTATGCCGGGGCTGAGTTGGCTAGGCTCATCGAAAATCATCCTGAGCTCGAACTAATCACGGCTACGGCAAACACTCAAGTCGGCGGAAAACTAAAAGACTATGCAGAACTAAAACGCTATGGCGAGCTCGAATTTGTTGCGACGACAAAAGAATCTGTCACAGGTCACGACATAGTTTTTATTGCGCTGCCACATACAAAATCAGCCGAAATCGCTAGTTGGTTAGCAGATGATGTTTTAGTTATCGATTGTGGCGCTGATTTTAGGCTGGAATCAAAAGAAGAATTTGAAAAGTTCTATGGTGCAGCTCACCCTGGAACTTGGCTATATGGAATGCCGGAACTTGTTTTAGCAGATGGTAGTAAACAACGTGACAAATTAGCTGGAGCAAAAAGAATTGCGGTTCCTGGCTGTAATGCGACTGCAGTCACATTGGCCTTTGCCCCACTGATGGCAAAAAATCTAATCGAAGTGGATGATTTAGTTTCCACGCTTTCGGTCGGCACTAGCGGAGCTGGCCGGGCTGCTCAAGTAAATACCGAACCTTTTCACTCTGCTATTCCATATCAAGTTGGCGGAGTTCACCGTCACATCCCAGAAATAATACAGAATCTAAGTCCGCTCACCACTGGGCAAATCCAACTTACCTTCACACCAGTTCTGGTGCCGATGTTCAGGGGGATAATGGCAGTAAACACGGCCAAATTGAAAAACACAGTATCGAAAGAAGATATAGCGCAGGCATTCCAAGACATCTATGAAACTGAGCGCTATATCGAGTTCTTAGAAGGAGATAACTTTCCTGATACTAAAAATGTAGAACTGACAAATAAATGCCAGATTTCATTTGCGGTCGATCAATCAAGTGGCCGGATAACAGTGATTTCTGCCTTAGATAATCTCGTCAAGGGAACCGCGGGAGCTGCAATTCAGTCCATGAACCTAGCTCTCGGCTTTGACGAAAACGAGGGGCTCTAAATGACTTGGCTTGACGGTCTGGTAGGTAAAGCAGTCGTGGTGAAATTCGGCGGGAACGCCATGCTTAATTCTGATCTTGTGGCGGATTTTGCCGAGGACATTTCTATCATGCGCAAGTTAGGCATCGGGGTAGTCGTTGTGCACGGGGGTGGACCGCAGATCTCGGCTGCCCTGGATGCTGTCGGAATTGAGCCAGAGTTTGTCGATGGTCTTAGAGTGACCACTCAGCAAGCGCTTCCGATAATTCGCGAAGTCCTGATGGAAGAAATTTCAAAGCCTCTGGCTGCTCTAATTAGTGAAACTGGTGAAAATGCGATTGCCCTAAATGGCATCACTGAAGATCTATTTCTGGCTGAAGTCACCAGACCTGATCTTGGGTCGGTAGGCGAAGTGTTTGCAGTTAGAGACGGTTTTCTGAGAGAGCTTCTGGCCAAAGGAATTGTCCCGGTGATTTCAAGCATTGCTCCAGACGAGGACGGTAGGTTGGTGAACGTCAACGCTGATCTAGCTGCAGCATCAGTGGCGGCAGCTTTAGAGGCTCAGGAGCTGATATTTCTAACAGATGTCGATGGCCTATACGAAAACTACTCGGACAAATCTTCACTTCGTTCAACCATAACCGTTTCAGAATTAGAAGAACTTTTACCTTCTTTGGAAAAAGGTATGATTCCTAAAGTTTCGGCGGCAATCACCGCAAGTTTTGCTGGAGTTAGGTCGGTAAGAATAATAAATGGCAGTATTTCGCACTCGATTCAAAAACTGAATGAAAATCCAAATGGTTTCGGCACCAAGGTTGAAAGGTAAATTGTGGCAAGACATTTCTTGAAAGATGATGATTTAACCGCTGCTGAACAAGAAGCAGTTATCGAGTTGGCAATCGAGCTAAAGAAATCCCCCTATTTGAAGAGGCCATTCGAGGGACCTAAAACCGTTGCAGTAATTTTCGATAAAACTTCAACCCGAACCAGAGTATCTTTTGCTGTTGGCATAAGTGATCTAGGTGGTGCGCCATTGATTATGGATTCGCAGAACTCGCAACTAGGAGCTAAAGAGTCGGTAGCTGATACCGCTAGGGTCCTAGATCGGCAAGTTGCCCAGATTATTTGGCGCACCTATGCCCAATCTGGCTTAGAGGAGATGGCCGCTAATTCCAAAGTTCCGGTAATCAATGCCTTGAGCGATGAATATCACCCTTGCCAGTTGCTGGCTGATTTGATGACCATTCGAGAGCACAAGGGACAACTCAAGGGGCTAAAGCTTGCCTATGTTGGCGATGGAAATAACATGGCGAATTCATACATAATCGCTGGTGCTCTAGCAGGCTTACACGTATCCATCGCCAGTCCAAAGGGTTATGAACCTGACCCAATCGTGCTCAATCGAGGTAAGGAGCTTGCCCTGCAATCTGGTGGCTCGGTGACATTTGGAAATTCACCATCAGAGGCGGTAGCGGATGCTGATGTTATTGCTACTGATACCTGGGTTTCGATGGGAATGGAAGCCGAAAAGGAAAAGCGCATCAAGGACTTTGCCGGATTTACTATCGACGCAGATTTACTTGCTTTGGCTAAAGCTGATGCAATAGTCCTGCATTGCCTTCCGGCTTACCGCGAATTTGAAATTTCGGCGGAAGTTCTAGACGGAAAACAAGCGGTGATCTGGGATCAAGCAGAAAATCGCCTCCACGCCCAGAAGGCCCTGATGGTATTTCTGGCAGAAAGCGACAACTAAAATCAAAGGTATCTCGGTCAAGTTCTGGCAAGACTGTGATTTCTAAAGGAGCAATAAATGTCTGATCGCGTAGTGCTGGCTTACTCAGGTGGCCTGGATACTTCAGTTGGCATCGGCTGGCTAAAAGAAGCCACCGGTAAAGAGGTGGTCGCGCTAGCTGTTGACGTCGGTCAGGGTGGCGAAGACATGGATGTAATCCGTCAGCGCGCCTTAGATTGCGGAGCGGTGGAAGCAATTGTTATCGATGCCAAATCAGAATTTGCCGACGATTACCTTATGCCTGCGCTAAAGGCGAATGCGCTTTATCAGAAGCGTTACCCTCTTGTCTCTGCTCTTTCTCGTCCATTAATCGGCAAGCATTTGGCTCGGGTTGCTAGAACCATCGGAGCAGACAGCGTGGCACACGGCTGCACTGGAAAAGGAAATGACCAGGTCCGTTTTGAAGCCGCAGTATCGGCAATTGCTCCTGAGCTCAAATCAATTGCCCCGATCAGAGATCTTGCACTTACTCGCGATAAGGCAATTGAATTTGCCGAGAAAAACAATCTTCCTATCGCACAAACCAAAAAATCCCCTTATTCGGTTGACCAAAATGTTTGGGGAAGAGCGGTCGAAACTGGTTTTCTAGAAGATCCATGGAACGCCCCGATTGAAGATCTCTACACCTACACCGAAGATCCCGCCGTCAATAAGCCGGCTACTGAAATAACCATCGCTTTCGAGCAAGGGATTCCAGTGAGCATCGATGGAGTTAGATACTCAGCCATTGAACTCATTCAGAAGATGAATACATTGGCCGGGGCCCACGGAGTTGGCCGAATCGACATTGTTGAGGATCGCCTAGTTGGGATTAAGAGCCGCGAAGTCTATGAATCTCCTGCCGGCATTGCTCTAATTGCAGCGCATGAGGAATTAGAGAACCTCACTCTAGAGCGTGATGTCAATCGTTATAAGCGGTCAGTTGAAGCCCGCTGGGCGGATTTGGTTTACGAGGGGCTTTGGTTCTCTGGGCTAAAGAAATCCCTTGACGTATTCATTGATCACACTCAAGAGCACGTGACAGGAGAAATCAGGTTACAACTTCAGGGTGGGCGAGCCGTTGTGACGGGTAGAAGATCAGAAGAGTCACTATACGATTTCGATCTAGCAACCTACGATACTGGCGATACCTTTGATCAATCGATGGCCAAGGGCTTTATAGAACTTTGGGCCTTGCCTTCGAAGATTGCGGCCAAACGCGAAAACAAGCGGGGAAGCGGTAACCGATGAACGATAGTTCAAATCTTTGGGGCGGTAGATTTTCAGCTAAGACTAGCGAAGCCGTAGTTAATCTCAGTCGTTCAACTGATTTCGACTGGCGTTTGGCTAAATATGACATTGCTGGAACGAAAGCGCACATTTTGGCATTGCGCGCAGCCGGCTTTCTTACCGAAGCGGAAGTTACCAGATTAGATAAGTCCCTGGTTGAACTCGATAAAAGAGTTGCCAACGGAATGTTCACACCAAAGCCAACCGATGAAGATGTCCACTCTGCGTTAGAGCGAGGGCTAATCGAAATGGTTGGAGCTGATCTAGGCGGAAAGGTTAGAGCGGGTCGTTCACGTAACGATCAGATCGCTACTTTGATTAGGACGTATCTTCTCGATGAAAGTTCGGTCATCAGAGAGGCGGTCTTAGATCTCATTGATGTGCTAACCACATTGGCTCAAGAACATTTGAGCGAACCGATGCCAGGTCGAACACATTTCCAGCACGCTCAACCAATTCTGCTATCGCATCACCTACTAGCTCATGCTTGGCCGCTAGTTAGAGATTTAGACAGATTACAAGAATGGAAAACCAGAGCATCATTTTCCCCGTATGGTGCTGGTGCGCTGGCGGGAACCTCACTGGCCTTAGATCCAAATGTGGTTTCCGATGCTCTTGGACTCACCGCGCCAATGGCCAACTCAATTGATGCAACTTCAAGCCGCGATGTTGTTGCAGAGTTTGCCTTTATCGGTTCGCTTATCTCGATTAACCTTTCTAGGTTTGCCGAGGAAATTATTATCTGGGCGAGCGCTGAATTTGGTTACATAAAATTAGCCGATGCCTACTCAACTGGTTCATCAATCATGCCGCAAAAGAAGAATCCAGATGTTGCCGAACTAACCCGCGCCAAGGCAGGCCGAATCATCGGCGATCTGACTGGATTGTTAGCCACCCTCAAAGCTTTGCCACTTGCCTACAACCGGGATTTGCAAGAAGACAAGGAAGCCGTCTTCGATATCGTCGACAATCTAAAGCTGGTCTTGCCTGCCTTTACCGGCATGGTGGCAACGCTCGAATTCAATACCGAACGCCTCGAGGAACTTGCCTCTGCCGGCTATTCCTTGGCTACCGATGTTGCCGAGTGGTTGGTCAAGCAAAAGGTTCCGTTCCGAGACGCACATGAAATAACAGGAAAACTTGTTGCCTTTGCCGAGAAGAATGGACTGGAACTCGATGAAGTCAGCGATGCAGAACTGATTGCAATTCACCCGTTGCTTACACCTGATGTCAGAGAAGTTCTATCAGTATCGGGTTCAATCAAGTCTAGATCTGGTGCTGGCGGCACTAGCGTCTCTAGAGTCTTGGATCAGATAAGTGCGTTGCGCCGCCTAGTCCCTGCTGGAAGTAGGTAGGTTTCTAATATGGCTTCGAAACAGGTGCTTGAGAGTCAATCCAACGATCCGAGTTTTCCAGGAATCTGGGAAGAGCTGAAGTGGCGCGGCCTAGTCGCACTATCAACTGACGAAGATGAACTCAGGAAGTTACTTAACACCGGTTCAATCGTTTACTACTGTGGCTTTGATCCAACGGCGCCAAGTTTGCACCTAGGAAATCTTGTTCAACTTTTAGTTATGCGCCGCTTGCAACTTGCTGGCCACAGTCCGATTGCTCTAATCGGTGGAGCAACCGGTTTGATTGGTGATCCGAAACCAACCGCGGAACGAACCCTAAACACAAAAGAGACTGTCGCATCCTGGGTAGAAAAGCTTGAAGGTCAAGCTCGAGCATTTTTATCTTTTGATGGAAAGAATGCTGCACGTATGGCAAATAACCTCGACTGGACAGAGCCTTTAAGTTCTATCGACTTCTTGAGAAACATCGGTAAGCACTACCGTGTTGGAAAAATGTTGAGCAAGGATGCAGTTTCAGCGAGACTCAATTCAGAAGCAGGTATTTCTTTTACTGAGTTCTCATACCAAATTCTGCAAGGAATGGACTTTCTAGAATTACTAAGAAGATACAACTGCGTAATGCAAGTTGGTGGTTCCGATCAGTGGGGAAATCTCACCAGTGGAACTGATCTCATTCACAAGGTTGAAGGTAAGAGCGCACATATCTTGGCGACTCCTTTGATTACTGACTCCGAAGGAAAGAAGTTTGGTAAGTCAGAGGGCAATGCAATCTGGTTGGATGCAGAATTAACTTCTCCCTACGCTTTTTATCAATTTTGGTTAAATGTTGAAGATGCAAACGTTATCAACTTGCTAAAAGTTTTCACTTTCTTGTCTAAAGAAGAAATTGAAAATCTAGAAAAACAACTCGCTACCGAGCCGCAACTGCGAGCAGCACAGAAACGCCTAGCGCTAGAAGTGACTACTCTCGTTCATTCCGCTGAATCTGCTCAAGCTGCAATCGATGCTTCGGCTGCGCTATTTGGTCAAGGCGATTTAGCCACTCTTGATCGGGAAACTTTGCATGCAGCACTAACCGAACTACCAAATGTCAAAGCAAAGCTAGGTCAGTCAATAGTGGACCTGCTAGTTGCTGCTGGTCTAGTTGCATCCAATAGTGCCGGACGCCGTGCCATAGCCGAGGGAGGGGTATATCTGAATAATCTCAAGGTTGAAGATGAGCTGGCCCAACTGGATAGCGCCTTACTTGGCGAGTTTGCCGTATTGCGCAGAGGTAAGAAAACCCTTGCCGGCATATTCATAGAAAAATAGCCAAAAATAAGGGCAAAACTGCCCAAAATGATTTGACGTAACTGTTATTAAGGCGTAATGTTGTAGTTCGTTGCC
>RHAS01000310.1 GCA_010028615.1 Actinomycetota bacterium | reverse complement strand
CAAGAAGTACTGTGTTACCCGGCAGATCAACTACAAGGAAACGCTTAAAACGCTGGGGGAGTTAGGCGCATACGTGGAGTCATGCAACAAGCGTCTTAGCCGAGGCATGAAGGTGGTGTCACCACCGGTGCGGGCGCTTAAGTTTGACGCAACACATTTTGATCTTATCCAGCTAGACCACTACATACCGAAAGATGAAGATCGAGTCGGTGACGTATCAAATTGACTGGTCTAAGTTCCACAAAGGGCGTTCTTTTTTTGTACCCTGTATTGATCATAGGGCCGCAAAAGAAGAAATACTTCGTGTTATGAATAGACTAGAGATGGAAGTGGAAATGAAGGTTTGTATTGAAGACGGCATAAAAGGCTTGCGCGTCTGGCGCGTATAGGCTATACTGCGCTTATCTCCTTCGATTCTCCTTGTTGGTCCTTTGGCCCCGGTCCCCCCACCGGGGCTTTTTATTTGGCGCGCTCGGCTTCCTTCTCTAGCTTTTCGATAGGCACATCAAACAGCTGCCGCAGCACGGGGTAATACTTCTCGTCTATCTGCAGTCCGCGCTCAGTCTCAAGGCGCTTCTTCATCCGGGCTTTCAACGAAGAAGTGATAGTGTCGGCATCAATAGCGTCGAACCAGTTTTTGCGGTTGAACTTTGTGATGTCCTCAAGCACCTTCTCTACGTCGCTATCTTCTTGCCGCATCTCAAGATCAAGTCGAGACATTAGCTTACGCTTCTCATTTTTAACCTGCATCATGAGTTCGTTTGCTTTGAAGATTGTCTCGCGCTGAGCAACCAAACCCTCGGGGGCAAAGCCCATCCCCTGCGCAATCAGTTGCCCCGTAGTGAATTCATTGGCTTCCTTGATAACAGCACCAGTGGGCGTTGTAGCGCCTTCCTTTGAGTACCGATAAGCAGTAACCGGCGCGCGTAGTAGTGCGGGCAACATTTGTTCCGTCCCTTGAATAATCTTTCCCTGGTTGAAGGAGTCAATAGCTCTGGGTAGTTGAGACACCGTAAGCGAAGCAAATGGGCCAAGCATAGAAAACAAATA
>RHAS01000309.1 GCA_010028615.1 Actinomycetota bacterium | reverse complement strand
GTGGGTCCATGTTTCCACCGGAAAGTATTACTACGGTTTTGCCCTTAAGTTTTAACTTACCCGCCAAGATAGCGGCAACACCGACAGCGCCGGCTGGCTCAACAACCTGCTTAGATCTTTCCAATAAAACCAAAATCGCTTTGGCGATTTCATTTTCTGAAACAGTGACAACCTTGTCGATGTTCTTTCGAATAAGTTCGAAAGGAACCTTGCCAGGCTTACTAACTGCGATTCCATCTGCAATAGTTGGCGTGGTTTGGATCTCAACCGGTTTTCCAGCTTTCAAGGAAGGCGGAAAGGCAGCTGCGTGTTCCGACTGAACACCATAAACCTTTATCTTCTTTCGATTTGCCTTGTTGAATAGCTTCACATAAGCGGCAACGCCAGCTGCAAGTCCGCCACCGCCTAAGGCCACCACAACATTATCGACATCGGGTAGTTGCTCGATGATTTCTAGTCCCACCGTTCCCTGACCAATCACCACGTCGATGTGATCAAACGGTGGAATAAACATCGCGCCTTTTTTAATTGCAAATTCTTGGGCTGCTCTTAGGCACTCGGCGAAGGTGTCTCCGACCAAGACAACTTCTGCCCCGTAGCCACGAGTTGCCTGCACTTTAGGAAGCGATGCCCCAATCGGCATAAAGATTGTTGCTTTAATTCCTAGCTTGCCCGAAGCAAGGGCAACACCTTGGGCATGGTTTCCAGCGCTGGCTGCCACGACTCCTTTTTTGCGATCTGCCGCGGAGAGTTTAGATAAAACGTTATAACCGCCGCGAACCTTATATGCACCGGTTCGCTGCATATTTTCAGCCTTTAGAAATACCTGGCCACCGGTTACCTCAGATAGATAACTACTGGACAAAAGAGGCGTTAGCTTGATGACCCCATCAAGGTTTGCCTCAGCCTGGGTGAAATCGTCCAGCGTCGGGGTAACCACCGATGGCTTAGGTAGATTTAGAGTCAAGGTAACCTCACTTTAGGTAATGTATCGATTTTAAGGGTAAAACTTGAACCAAAAGCCGCTTAGCCTGACAAATCAGGAAGCAA
>RHAS01000308.1 GCA_010028615.1 Actinomycetota bacterium | reverse complement strand
CCAGGTTGATTGGTAGGGCCCTGCGTGCAGTGGTTGATTTCAAGGCTCTTGGCGAAAATACCATCGTGATTGACTGCGATGTATTGCAAGCCGATGGGGGAACTAGAACCGCTGCTATCACCGGCGCCTATGTGGCCCTTGTTGATGCGATTAGATACGGCATTGCCAATGGTTTTATTCCTGCTAATAACAAGGTAATCATCGATTCGGTTGCTGCTATTTCGGTGGGCATCATCGATGGTGAACCGATGTTGGATTTGGCCTATACCGAGGATGTTCGAGCCGAAACAGATATGAATGTTGTGGTAACTGGATCTGGTGATTTCGTTGAAGTTCAAGGAACTGCCGAGGGAGTGGCCTTTAGCAGAAATGAACTAAATGAATTACTTGATTTAGCACTAGCGGGAACTCGCGAACTTAGCCTGATTCAGAAAACAGTCCTGGAATAAATCAAGATGAAGTTGGTGCTGGCAACTCATAATCAGGGCAAGGTAGCCGAGCTGCGAGCGATTCTAGCTCCAGTCGGTCTAGATCTGATTGGCTACGATGGACCGGAACCGGTCGAGGATGGAACCACCTTTCTAGAAAATGCCATGATCAAGGCGCGCGCCGCCCATCAACATACTGGGTTACCTGCCTTAGCCGATGATTCTGGGTTGCAGGTAGAAATCCTAGGTGGGTCTCCAGGAATCTTCACGGCTGTCTGGTCTGGCACTAAAGATAATGTTGCCAATCGAAGACTTCTTTTAGCGCAGCTTCAGCATGTTCCAGAAACGCATCGGCAGGCATCTTTTGTATGCACAATCGCACTTGTTTCTGACGACACTGAATTGAGCTTTACTGGAATTTGGCCAGGCTCAATAGCCTTTGAAGAGCGGGGTAGTAACGGTCACGGTTACGATCCGGTTTTTATACCAGAGGGTTTTGAACAGACTGCTGCCGAATTAGATCCAGAAATTAAGAACGCGCTAAGTCATCGCTCAATAGCACTTAGCTCACTGATTGATTATTTAAAAGCTAACGTCGTTTAGCTTTGATAACTTCCAGTAT
>RHAS01000307.1 GCA_010028615.1 Actinomycetota bacterium | reverse complement strand
TTGGTGCGACTTAGCGCTCCGCCGGTGCGAGCCTGCTTGCCAGCGAAAGACTCTTTTGACTTCACTGGGCTCCAGTCAGGTCTGCGGTCGTTACGCTGAGGCTTTTCCTCAGTCCAGTCACGCTTAGCCCTAGTTGGTCTTTCACCAGATCTGGTTGGCTTTTCTTCAGTCCACTCACGTCTGGCTGGACGTTCATCACGCTTGGTTGATGAATGTCTTGGCTTACGAGTGGCTACCGGGGCAGCTGCCTTGGTGGCAGAGGTGCCTTTACGATGGGGCTTTTTAGGGCCTGATTTTGCTGGTGCTACCTTCTTAGGCGCACGGGAGCTAGTGCCGTTTTTCGGCATATTCTTTATTCCTTTATGTATGGGGGCTAGTCGAACTGCGCAAACCCACACATGAAAACCAACTGTTTTCTAGAAGGAAGACTGGCACATCTATATAAACTGTTCAGACTCAAGGTTCGAACATGTGCTGCAAACGACTACTATCAAGCGTTCTTGATAGGAATAAGTCTAGGCTCAAATGAGTTAAAAGGGAATAGGAGGAATTAATGAACTATTCAGTACCAGAAAGCTGGCATCACCTAGCCGATGAGATCAGAGAAGCACTACTTGAGGTATCAACCGAGGGTATGTGGATTATAAATGTTGAGAACCCGCTATACGAAAACCTTTATATCCAGGGCCTTTGGGATGAAGAAGACGTAATTTGGCTAGAAATAGGCAATCCAGATGAGCAAGAAGCCATCCAGATTGTCACCAATAAGGGCTGGTCAGAACCAGATGAAGAGATACCAAATTACTTCATCGAAAAAGGTTGGTCAGAAGATGAAGTTGATGATGTAATCGACTTCCTAATTGAAACCTTTATCCTGATTGGATTGAGCCCAGAACTAGTAACCCTCGAGATAAGTCTTGAAGAAGAGCGTTAGTACTGGTTTTGCCAATTCGCAATTGCCACAAACAACATGATGATAGCAAACACAGCAATACCAATGATGATGTAGCTAATGAATAAAGCTGCCTGAGCCAGACCACGGTTCTTGCT
>RHAS01000306.1 GCA_010028615.1 Actinomycetota bacterium | reverse complement strand
ACGATTGGTGACAAGTTTGGGTTGTTTGATAAGCCGATCATTGAGTGGGCACCAGATCATTTTCACATCAAAGACACCCGTATTGGCGACCCCATCCCTGTGACGGTAGCCAGAATCAAGAAGCGGGATGATTGCGCGGTGGAGGCGTTTGTACCATTGATACGAGACAACGCTGGGGTGATCCACGAAGCCGTGCCCTCTAACGCCCGGTTTGCCGGTCCTGCGGGGCCGGAGGTTGATACTTTCACTTACTACCTGATTGTCAAGGAAGCCGTAGCGCCGGGAAAGGCGACCTTGGTAGCAACGATCAAGTACAAGTGCCCGGAGGGGGAGAAGATTGTCAGCTATCCGAAACACAAGAACCTGACGTTCTATATGGAAAACTAAATGATTACACTGCTCACAACCCTGTTGTCCTTCTTAGCCGGTGGACTGCCAAAGCTCCTAGACTTCTTTCAAGACAGGGCAGATAAAGCCCACGAAGTCAAACTTGCCCAGATGCAGATCGAGCGGGAGCTTGAGATGCGTAAAGCCGGATTTGAGGCTCAAGCTAGGGTCGAGGAGATCAGGACAGACCAGCTTCAGATCGGGGCAGATGTGGCTATGGCCCAGACTGCGTTACAAGAGAAACAAGCCTTGTACGCCCATGACATAGCAATTGGGCAGGGGGCTAGCACATGGGTAATTAACGCTCGGGCAATGGTGCGCCCTGCTATTACTTATGGGATGTTTGCGCTTCTTTGCTTCATTAACATCTTTGGCGCAGCCTACGCATGGCACACCGGGGCTGACTTTGCGGCGGTCATCGAGGTGCTGTGGGATTCGGACACTCAGATCATCTGGGCATCTATTATCAGTTTCTGGTTTGGTTCTCAGGCTTTCAGCAAGAAATGAAAGAGCTAATTCAGATGCTCAAGCATCATGAAGGGGTACGGTATGCTCCCTATCGTTGTCCTGCGCTACTGTGGACTGTCGGTGTTGGTCATGTCATCGATCCTGCTCATCTGCGCGTACCGCTTGACCAACGATCTAGCCTCCCCATACCTGCCG
>RHAS01000305.1 GCA_010028615.1 Actinomycetota bacterium | reverse complement strand
TGAAAGGCTCGATCTCACCTATACCATTACCGTTACCGACGGCAAGGGCGGTATCGATAGCCAAGATGTGACTATTAAGATTACTGGCACCAACGATGTGCCGGTGATCCAGGCTATTGATGTCACCGGACAGATTACAGAAGGTGCTCCAACTGCAGATAGTCCTTTTTTGGTCTTTGATGCAGCTAGAGATTTTATTCTCGGACCCTCACCTCAGAGTCCAGGAAGTGTTTGGCAGTATTTTTCGGCCGACTCTTCAAACTCTAATATCTCAAATTTTCAGCTTCTAAGCGACTGGGACGTTTCCGGAAACCCATTGATTACGCTACCGCAGTGGGACGGGAGTCTCGCTTACGGCGACTATCCGTTTGTGCAAAAGCAAGCTAACGGAAGCCTCATGATTCACCCCGACACATTAGAGGGTGGCGGTAGAGGCAAGGCTATCGTTGTTGCTTGGAAAAATACCTCTGCATCAAGTATGGAGATAGATCTCTCAGGTCGCCTAGATCTTGTGGGCGACATACTTACGACCTATGCACCAACAAACCCATACGGGCAGCAACCCAGTGCTGACGGCATTACCTACTTAGTGGCGAGTTTGGAATCAATCAATAGTATCCCTATCGTATTGCAGCAGGGCACTCTTGACGAAAGCCAGTACACGAATTTTCTGTCAAGTGCAGATTTGGCACTCCAAAATCGGACGGTAACGCCAGGCGGTATGATTTTAATTTCGGTTCACGCGAACGGAGACTTTTACTGGGACCATACACAGCTTGATCTGAGAATCACACCTCAAGTAGTAGTCGATAGCGGATCAATTACCTTTACCGATCTGGACTTCTCGGATCGGCCCACGGCTACGTCTGTGCTCAAGACACTGACAGCGGTTAAGTCTGACGGCACCACTACCACCCCGTTTACCCTGACCGAAGCGCAGCAGGCGGCCATTACCGGCACTGGCACCAATAACCCGCCCGCCTTTAGCCTTACCCAGGCAGGTAATACCAATAACGGTACAGTGACCTGGAATTACGCACGCGCAGAGAC
>RHAS01000304.1 GCA_010028615.1 Actinomycetota bacterium | reverse complement strand
TGAACTTCACCGTGAATGCTAAAAATGGCATGGTGAAGTTTGACTTTAAGAGGGGCTGCCTTATCGGCAATCTTGGTCAAGAACTTGCTGCCCTAGATACCCAGTTTCGTGAAAGGCTGGAGGGTGTTTTGGTGACCTGGGAAAAACGTGTTTCAGACTGCTTGAGTGAGGCTATCGCTATTGGAGAACTGGCGCCTGGGCAAGATCCCCAAGCACTGTCGCGTTTTTTCTGGGTCGGTTGGGAGGGCGCGATATTGCGGTCAAAACTTATGCGCAGTTTGGAGCCGATAGACCAATTCATATCCATTTTCTTTAGATCTGTGTTGATTCGTTGATTTCTTGAACATGCCCTCTGCCCTCAAGACCAGCTCTAATCAATTCGTTCTTGCGCTCGATCAAGGTACCAGTTCCAGCAGGGCGCTAGTCTTTAATCGCTGCGGTGAGGTTGTAGCTCAGGCACAGAAGCCATTGACACAACATTACCCAGAACCTGGATGTGTAGAACACGACGCTTTGGAAATTTGGCAAAGTCAACTTAGTGTTGCAAAAGATGCCATTGGTCAGATTGGCTCATCGGGATCAATAATCACTCTGGGAATTACTAACCAGAGAGAAACAACGGTCATATGGCACCGCAAAACGGGTCTGCCGATTCACCGAGCATTGGTGTGGCAAGACCGTCGAACAGCTTCAGCGTGTGAGCGTATGCGATTGGAGGGTTACGCCAGCCTGATTCAGGCCAAGACGGGCTTGGTTTTAGATGCCTATTTCAGCGCCACTAAGATCGCTTGGCTGCTGGAGAACGTCTCAGGAGCTCGCTCCATGGCTGAAGCTGGTGAACTGGCTTTTGGAACCATAGACAGTTGGTTGCTGTGGAATCTCACACGCGAAGAGCCAAGCTCAAGTAATCAACTGGCCGTGCACGCGACTGATGTATCTAATGCTTCGCGCACCATGCTGTGGAATATCCATCAAGGTGATTGGGATGCTGAGTTACTTGAACTTTTCCGTATCCCACGCACTCTATTGCCCGAAGTTCGTCCAAGCAGC
>RHAS01000303.1 GCA_010028615.1 Actinomycetota bacterium | reverse complement strand
GTCAATAGGGACTTACCCCTGGTTAACTGCTGGCTACCGCCTGGTTAACCGCCGATCACCGCCTGGTCGAAAGACCCCACAACACACTAGGGTATTGTGGATCGCTCGAAAAAGCGTTATACTGTGTCCCTGACGACGACGAACAGAAAGGAAACAAAACACAATACTTGCCGGGGGAATGCTGACCCTGTATAATGTCAGCATAGGTTAAGGGGATTGCCCGGCATTGCCAAAATTTCCCCATGCGTGTTAACTCGGAGAAAGTGAAAATGGCCACTGAAAAGGTTGTGAATTATACTCCTGAGCAGACTGCTGCTCTGGTCGAAGCGTACAAGGCCGGTACTACGGTCGAAGCACTCGCCGAGAGTCTCGGTAAGAGTGTGCGTAGCGTGGTTGCAAAACTCAGCCGCGAGGGGGTCTACCAGAAAAAGACCTATGTTACCAAAACTGGTGAATCTCCCGTCAAGAAGGATGCACACGCCGAAGCTATCGGCAAAATCCTGATGCTGTCCGAGCCTGACGTTGACAGTCTCACCAAGGCTAACAAGCGTGCATTGAAGGCAATCTTCGATGCACTGGCTAATAGCAAACCGATCGAATGATCGCATAAACCCCGAAAGGGGTTTGCTTAGGGTATAATATGCCCTAAGCAAACCATTTTCCCAACCAAGCCATAGAAAGGGCTTATCATGCGTAATGTGAATCAAACCGTCTTGAATGATACGGAATTGGATATTCTGCAAGATATGCGGGCGGATTATTCCGACGTGGTTATCTTTCATTTTCCCCAAGTAGGGGTTTGTGTTGGTATCAAGCAAACTGGTGTCGATACTGGCAAATTTGCGCTGAGTCTTGCCAGCGTAGAAGAATCCCTGTATCGCTACGATGTTGCTGAATATCTTGTATTGGACCGTTGGGCGAGTATGCAAGTATTGCCCTGCAATATTGGCGGCCATTGGTCTGAAAATATTGTGAACCGATTGGGCGCAAAGGCTCGAGATATTGCAAAAGCCATTGCGTGACATAATAAGGGGTATATCCCCTTATTATT
>RHAS01000302.1 GCA_010028615.1 Actinomycetota bacterium | reverse complement strand
AAATCACCGTTCAAGGCATTACCTGCTTTGCCTCAGAACAGGTTGCTCGCTGTGACAATGAAAACGGGCAGTATCTGGTCTTAGGCTCAGAAGTCTACGCTTTCGGTAATTAGTTTTTAGCTGTGAGGGTGATTACCCTAACCTCTGGCCGACAGGCGAAGCGCACCGGTGCATAAATCGAGTTCCCTAAACCTGCACAAACATTTAGCCAAAAACTTTTTCCGTTACGCTCAAGCCGGTGTGCTCCGCGAGCATACTTGGTTGGCAGATCGCAGTTAGTGACTAGGGCTTTGCCTATTATTGGAAGACAAACCTGTCCACCATGAGTGTGTCCAGCAAAAATAATTTCTGCATCCAAATTAGCTAAGGCATCTAGCACTTCAAGATAGGGTGCGTGTGTTACACCAATAATCAAATCTGTTTTCTTAAGTTTTTTAGCTTGAGCTGAAGTTTTTTCTAAATCTGCTCTACCTTCGTGCGGATCATCGGTTCCAATAAATCCTAGGGTTAAACCTCTGACTGTTATCTCGGCTGCAGTGTTATTTAGCTCAGTCCAACCAAGCTTTTTGAAGCCCCGGTTCAGCCTTTCAACATCCAGCCTGTTTTTAGGATTGTTATCACGGTGGCGTTTCGATGGGTGAAGTAGGTAGCTAAATGGGTTAGTGATAACTGGGGCATAGATATCATTCGAACCATTCACAAAAACCCCAGGACCGGAAAGCCCACTCAGGCTCACTAGAGCGGGATCAACCGCGTCGCGGTGGCCAAGGTTATCGCCTGTGTTTATCACCAAATCAGGCTTTATTTCTTTGGCTAATTTAGCAATCCAACGCATTTTGGCTTTTTGCCAGGGTGCTAGGTGGATATCACTCAGGTGCAGAACCCTGATATTTGGGCTTCCCTTCGGAAGGACGGCAATCTCAGCTTTTCTAACGGTAAAAAGAAAGCGCTCAATTGCTACTGCCCAGATGATTACAACTAGGGCTAGAACTAAAAGCCACTGCATTATGGACCGGTGGAGAGAACCAGCAGGATAGCGCTGAGCGAGTTTACGGACTTACCGGCTGCCGGAACTGTGCC
>RHAS01000301.1 GCA_010028615.1 Actinomycetota bacterium | reverse complement strand
AGAGAACAACTTGAAAAATGTTGATGTCGACTTCCCGCTGGGCACGTTTATCGCAGTGACCGGAGTTAGCGGTTCAGGAAAGTCTTCACTGGTTAATGATGTTCTCTATGAAGTCTTAGCCAACAAGCTAAATGGCGCTAAAGGTGTTGCTGGCAAGCACACTCGGGTAGAAGGGTTAGACCAGCTGGACAAGGTGGTTCACGTTGACCAGAATCCTATCGGACGAACACCTCGATCTAACCCTGCAACCTATACCGGTGTTTTTGATCACATTAGAAAGCTTTTCGCTGAAACAAGTGAATCAAAGGCTCGTGGTTATCAGCAAGGCAGATTCTCTTTCAATGTAAAGGGCGGAAGATGCGAAGCCTGTAGCGGTGATGGCACTCTAAAAATCGAGATGAACTTCTTGCCGGATGTCTATGTGCTCTGCGAGGTGTGCCACGGAGCTAGATACAACCGTGAAACCCTGCAAGTTAGATACAAGGGCAAGTCAATCGCCGAGGTTCTTGAGATGCCTATAGCAGAAGCTGCAGAGTTCTTTGCACCGATAAGTGCAATTGCTAGATACCTAAATACCCTGGTTGAAGTTGGACTCGGCTATGTTCGGCTGGGACAGTCTGCAACAACTCTCTCCGGTGGTGAGGCGCAGCGCGTGAAGCTAGCGGCCGAGCTGCAGAAACGTTCCAACGGACGCACCGTCTATGTGCTTGACGAACCAACTACCGGTCTGCATTTTGAAGACGTCAGGAAGCTGCTAGCGGTGCTCAATGGATTGGCTGATAAAGGCAACACCGTAATCGTCATTGAACACAATCTCGATGTAATCAAATCTTCAGACTGGATTATTGACATTGGGCCTGAAGGTGGATCACGCGGGGGAGAAATCATCGCCACTGGAACGCCGGAACAGGTTGCTAAAAACCTAAAATCTCACACCGGAAAATTCCTTAAAGAGATTCTTGGCTAAAGATGGATCAACCAGTAACATTTAGGCCGACCACTGGTTCGATTCCTAAAGAACCTGGGGTTTATAGATTTCTTGACGCCCAGGGCAGAGTTTTGTATGTCGGTAAGGCGAAGA
>RHAS01000031.1 GCA_010028615.1 Actinomycetota bacterium | reverse complement strand
TCGATTAGACCTTTTTTGGCTGCGGCGCGAACACCGTTTACGTTGATTGTGGCAACACTAATTTTTGTCGGCATGGGTCAAGTTTAGACCTATGCATTTATATAGATTGTTGTTCCAGTTCTGGTTAGTTTGTATTGGCCTAGCGCTTTACGAGCTGGACCGCGTTTGACTCCACCGGTGGTCATATCAAATTGAGCCTGGTGCACTGGGCAGACTAAATTGTTGCCTTGAACGCCATTGATCTGGAATCCCTCGTGAGTGCAGGCTGGGTTAAATGCTCGAAAGGTCCCAGCCTTAGGTTGAGTGATTAGCACCATGATGTTGGCAGATTTCACTAGAAAAAGAACTGCGCTACCGACCTTCACATCCTTGGTGGTGCACACTTTATATTTTTTAGTCGCGGCTTGAGCGCTTTCTGCAATTCCAGTTAGTCCAACTGAGCCGGCCGCGATGGCAAGGCCTGCAAAAAAGTTTCGTCTGCTAAGACTTAGTTTGCCTTCGTTGACTTCGGTCAGCCTGCGATTAGGGCAATTTAGTTCGGACATGCCATTAAGCCTAAATTGTCGATACGACTTTAACCAGTTAGATTTCGGCTTTGTCGGAAAACTCTCAGGAGCGTTTTCCGCGCAGCACAGCCTGTTTTACCTCGGCGATCGCCTTGGTGACTTCAATTCCACGTGGACAAGCCTCGGTGCAGTTGAATGTGGTGCGGCAGCGCCAAACACCTTCTTTGTCATTTAGGATTTCTAGCCTGACTTCGGCCGCTTCATCGCGGGAGTCAAAGATAAAGCGGTGGGCATTCACAATTGCAGCTGGGCCGAAGTACTGATTGTCTGTCCAGAAGACAGGGCAGCTTGTGGTGCAGGCAGCGCAGAGAATGCACTTGGTCGTGTCATCAAATCTGGCACGCTGTTCGGGGGATTGCAGGCGTTCCTTCTCTGGATTGTCAGATGCAATCAGGAACGGCTTCACATCTTTATAAGCCTGGTAGAACGGGTTCATGTCAACAACTAGGTCTTTTTCAACATTCAGACCCTTGATTGGCTCGACATAGATTGGCTGAGTGATGTCAAGATCCTTGATCAAAGTCTTACAGGCCAAACGGTTGCGGCCATTGATACGCATTGCATCTGACCCACAGACACCGTGAGCGCAAGATCTTCTAAAGGTTAGCGTTCCATCAATTTCCCATTTGATTTTGTGCAAGGCATCTAGAACGCGGTCGGTGCCGTAAACCTGAACATCAAAATCTTGCCACTTAGGCTCAGTGTCTGTTTCTGGGTTGAAGCGTCGCACGAATAGCGTCACGTTGAATGAGGGGACTTCGGCTATCTGCTTAGTGGATTCGACTGATGTGCTCATTAGTACTTGCGCTCCATCGGTGGGTAGTTGGTAATGGTAACTGGCTTCCAGCCGACTTTGACCTGGTCACCGTCTTTGTATGCCATTGAGTGAACCATGAACTTATCATCGTTTCGTTCTTCATAATCTTCACGGAAATGTCCGCCTCGAGATTCGCGTCGCTCTCTTGCTGTGAAGGCAAGCACTTCTGCTAGATCTAGTAGGAAGCCTAGTTCGATGGCTTCTAGTAAATCGGTGTTGAATCTAACTCCGCGATCTTGAACGTGAATCTTTTCGTAGCGCTTACGCAATTCCTTGATCTTATCCAAAGCCTCATTTAGCGATTCTTCGGTGCGGTAAACCTGAGCGTTTTTGTCCATGGTGTCTTGAAGCTCTTTACGAATCACGGCAATCTTTTCTTTACCGTTAGCCTTTCGCATCTTTTCAATTAGCTTCACGGTTTCTTTTACCGCATCGGCTGGCACTTCAACAAAATCTGCTGTCAAGGCATATTCAACAGCGTAGATTCCAGCTCGTTTACCAAACACGTTGATATCCAAAAGTGAGTTTGTGCCAAGACGGTTCGCTCCGTGCACCGAAACACAGGCGCACTCACCAGCAGCATACAAACCAGGAACTACCGTGTCATTATCGCGAAGCACTTCAGCTTTGATGTTGGTAGGAATACCACCCATGGCGTAGTGCGCGGTTGGGAAGACTGGAACCGGTTCGGTATAGGGCTCAACACCTAGGTAGGTTCTAGCAAACTCGGTGATATCTGGAAGCTTGGCATCAATTACCGCAGGCTCAAGGTGGGTAAGGTCCAAAAGTACATAGTCCTTGTTAGGTCCCGCACCTCTTCCTTCTCGCACTTCGTTAGCCATAGCTCTAGCCACCATGTCTCTAGGGGCTAGGTCCTTGATAGTTGGTGCGTAGCGTTCCATGAAGCGTTCACCAGATGCGTTTCTTAGAATTCCACCTTCACCTCTTGCTGCCTCAGATAGCAAAATTCCTAGACCAGCAAGACCGGTCGGGTGGAATTGGTAGAACTCCATGTCCTCTAGCGGCAAACCTTTGCGGTAAATAATTCCGACGCCGTCACCGGTTAGAGTGTGAGCGTTTGAAGTTGTTTTGAAGATCTTTCCAAAGCCACCGGTGGCAAAGACAATGGATTTTCCTTGGAATACGTGCAGGTCACCGGTTGCCAATTCGTAGGCAACAACAGCGGATGGTCTTTCTACTCCGTCGACGGTGTTCATTACTAGGTCTAAAACATAGAACTCGTTATAGAACTCGATGCCTAGCTTCACGCAGTTTTGATACAGCGTCTGCAAAATCATGTGACCGGTGCGGTCGGCTGCATAGCAGCTACGACGTACCGGAGCTTTACCGTGATCTCTGGTGTGACCTCCGAAGCGGCGCTGGTCGATCTTGCCATCCGGGGTTCTGTTAAATGGCAGCCCCATGTTCTCTAGATCAATTACCGCCTGAACTGATTCCTTAGCCAAAATTTCAGCGGCATCCTGGTCAACTAAGTAATCGCCACCTTTGACAGTGTCGAAGGTGTGCCATTCCCAGCTGTCCTCTTCGACGTTGGCAAGGGCTGCAGCCATTCCACCTTGAGCGGCACCGGTGTGTGATCTGGTTGGGAAGAGTTTAGAAATAACAGCGGTCTTCGCATGTGGTCCAGCTTCAATTGCAGCGCGCATACCAGCACCACCAGCACCGACGATGACGACGTCATACTGATAGTTGTGGACTTTTACTTCGCTCAATTTATTCCTTTAGCCTTTGCAGACAAGTTCAGGCAGATACTCGTGAACATTAGGGTCAATGCATGGATCAAATGTTGTGATTACCAATGTTCCAAGTAGTAGTAGTGCCCCTGCTACTACCCACAGAGTAATGTTCAAAGCTTTTCTAAGCCACTCGCGCTCGGTGTAGTCGTTGACCAGTGTGCGCATACCGTTGGTGCCGTGGATAAGAGCCAACCACAAAAGGATGCCATCATAAACTTGCCAGAACGGACTAGCCCATTTACCAGCGACGAATGCGAAGTCGATTGATTTCACTCCACGCTCTGGTAGTACCAGGTTCACCATTAGGTGACCGATGATCATGCCGACCAAAATAATTCCGGAAACACGCATGAAAATCCAAGCGCGCTTTTCCCACTGTGCACCTTTACGAGATCTAGGTGCGTTAGGTTGTTCGATAATAACGGCCATGATTTACGCTCCGAAGGTGTGCATAAGTTGACGAGGGACCCAGGCGGCCATCAGAACTACCCAGATAGCAAGCACAACCCAGAACATTTGGTTCTGGTATTTTGAACCCTTACTCCAAAAGTCAATTAGGGTTACTCGAATGCCGTTGAAGGCGTGAAAGAGAATAGCTCCAACCAAACCAATTTCGGCAAGGCCGATGATCGTGGTTTTATAGGTTGCCATAACCGAGTTATAGGCCTCAGGGCTCACTCGCACTAGGGCGGTGTCAAGGATGTGAACTAGCAGGAAAAAGTAGATTCCAACACCAGTAATACGGTGCAATACCCAGGACCACATGCCTAGTTTCCCTCTATATAGGGTTCCAGCAGGTCTAGTTGGCAATTAATCCTCCTTGAAGGGTCTTTATCTGCCTGTTACATAGTCAATGATAACTTGTGCGAGGAACTTAAAATGCCCAAAACCCCCATCTCGGCTAGGCTTTGTAAGGTTATGAACACAAATCGTGCGCCACTCGAGCGCTTTTATTCCGTGATTCCGGCTGGGGGAATTGGCAGTCGGCTTTGGCCACTATCTCGAGCATCTGCTCCTAAGTTTTTGCATGATTTGACTGGCTCTGGTCAAACCTTGCTCCAAGATACCGTTGATCGACTAAAGCCAATTGCTGGCGAGAATCGAATTCTTATTGTTACCGGCGCAGCACATAAAACAGCTGTCCAAGACCAGTGCCCAGAATTGTCCTCAGAAAACCTAGTTTTAGAACCAAGCCCAAAAGATTCCACCGCGGCGATTGCGTTGGCTGCCGCCATCCTAGTTAGAAGAGAACCGAATGTAATAATCGGATCTTTTGCAGCAGATCACGTCATCGGCGGGCAAGAAGCTTTTATAAAGAATGTCACCGAGGCGGTCGAGGTCGCTGCCACCGGCAAGATTGTCACCATAGGTATTGAGCCTACGGAACCTTCGGTTGGTTTTGGCTATATCAAATCTGGCGAAAAGCTAGGTGTTGGTCATGCTAGAGAAGTAGACAAATTTGTTGAAAAGCCAAGCATTGAACGTGCCAGAAAGTATGTCGAATCAGGTAAATATCTCTGGAACGCCGGAATGTTTATCGCACCAGCAAAACTATTACTCGAGGTGCTAGCGAAAAGCGAACCCGAATTACATGATCAGGTTCAAAAACTTGCCGAGTCTTGGGGAACTGAAAATCAGCACAGTGTTTTTGATTCAATCTGGCCAACCCTGAAAAAGATTGCCATTGACTACTCCGTAGCCGAGCCAGCAGCTGAGCAGGGATTAGTTGCCGTGGTCCCGGCAAAATTCAGCTGGCACGATGTTGGCGATTTTGCTGCCATTGCCGAATTGCAGGGTGGTGGCCAACGGAATCATCTAGCGGTGCTCGGTAACGTAACTGTGCTTTCGGATAAGTCAAACGGAATCTTGGTTTCAGAGACGGGCAGGCTCGTTGCCCTAATTGGGTTAGAAGATGTCATTGTGGTGGACACCCCAGATGCCTTGCTGGTGACCACCAAAGAGCATGCTCAGCGAGTGAAGAATTTGGTTGACTCATTGAAAACTACAGGTCACAGCGACGTACTATGACAACTCGGTTCACCCGTTTAGCCGCTGCCTTAGTTTCGAGCACCTTATTAGTGACTCTCACTGCCTGCACAAAGACTACGGAAGATAAACCCACTTATAAAAAAGCAACTTCCATCTGTCTGATCAAATCCGATAAAGATACACCTGGTTCTCCTAGTGCCGAGCTAGCCGCCAATCTGGTTGAAGCACAGGTGGTCTTTGGCGTTAGAGCCAGAGTTGTTGAAATCAAAGCCAACGAGTCTGTCTCAATTCGCCTACTCAGAGCGCTGCAGGCTGGCTGTGTCTTGATGGCTTCGGCTGAAACCCGTTACCTAGATGCTTTAGCCACCTTTGCCAGAGGGCATTCAAAAATGATGGTCTTTTTTGTTGGCGGTAAGTTAGCTGAAGTTGATCAACCGGCTAACCTGCGCTGGTTCAAAGATGATTTGACACTTGCTGCGAGACTAGCTGGCTTTCACGCCGCCGAATTAGGCAGCACTATTACGCTTTTTATTCAACCCTCATTCCATAAAGCAAACTCGATGTCTGCGGCAGTAGCCGAAGGCATAAGAGAGTATGAGCGCGTTACCGGGCAAGATCGAACCTTAACTACTCAACAGGTAGCAAGAGTTGCAGATTTAGAAGCTAACCTTCAACTTCAACCTCAACCTGAAGTAGTGATACTGCTAGCAGGGGAATCATTCTGGAAAGTTATTCCAAACTATCCAGAACTTAAGGTCATCGGGGCAGATTTACAATTTGGCCAGAGCGCTAATCTAAGCTCTGAGAACGTTCTGGGTTCAATCGAGCGAGGCACCAGCATTCATCTCTTGCGCACCGTTTCAGCACTTTTGAACAGGGATTTTGCTAATACCCCGCCAATTCGGAGCGAAAAGTCAATAACCGACGGTTTAGTCCAATTCAGATTCCTTACCGAACCCAGCGATCTTTATAACTCCTATCTCCAGCAGTTGGAAACCAACCAATAGATAACGCCTAGATAAACACGACTGGTTTGTGTCATTTTCCTCTCTGGCTTAGCGGTAGTGTCTAACTGTATATGGTTGGTGATTGGCACCGACTAAAAATTATCCAGGAGGAAGAAGTGAACAATGTTTCACGTAAAGTCCTAGCCGGAGTCGCAATGGTAGCTGCCAGCGTCCTCGTGCTATCGGGCTGTGCATCAAAGCCAGGTGCAGGATTCATCGCTTGTGGTGTTTCTGACGAAGGTTCTTGGACTGACAAGTCATTCAACGAGTCAGTTATGGATGGATTGGTAAAGGCAAAGGATGAACTGGGAGTTGACGTCAAGGACGCCGAATCAAACTCAGCTGAAGACTTCGCACCAAACCTACAGTCAATGATCGACGCAGGCTGTGATGTTACATTCGCAGTTGGATTTAACTTGGTAGACGCAGTGAACACTGCTGCTGAAGCTAACCCAGAGGTCAACTTCGTAACTATCGATGGTTGGTCAAATGGAGCAACAAACCTAAAGCCAGTGAACTACAAGATGGAAGAATCTTCTTACCTTGCTGGTTACGCTGCTGCTTACTACTCAACCAGCAAAGTCGTTGGCGTCTACGGTGGTATGCAGATCGGCGCTGTAACTGCATTCATGGATGGTTTCTACTACGGTGCTAAGGCATACGAAGCTGAGACCGGAACTCCAGTAACCGTTGTTGGTTGGAACGCCGTAACCCAGCAGGGTGACTTCATCGGTGACTTCGCACCAAACAACCCAGCTGGTAAGACCATTGCTGCTGGCCAGATCGCTCAGAATGCTGACGTTCTGCTTCCTGTAGGTGGAGACCAGTACGGTGCTCTATCTGAGGCAATCAACGAAGCCGGTGTTGACGCCAAGATGATTGGTGTTGACAAGAACTGGACCGTAGCAAACCCAGAGTACAAGGATCTAATTCTTACCTCAATCGAGAAGAGAATGACCACCGCTGTATTTGACATCGTCAACGAGCTTGCTGTTAAGAAGACTGCATTCTCTGGCGAGGCATACATCGGTACCCTGGCTAACAATGGAACCGACGTATCGGAGACAGAGTTCTTCGATGACGCTTTGAAGGCAAAACTTGCTGAACTCAAGGCCGGAATCATTGATGGTTCAATCAACCCACTTGGCTAATCCCAAGTAAAGAAGTAGGACTGCCGAGGCTAAAGCCTCGGCAGTTCTCTTTTTGGTAAGTCGCCTAAGTCGGCTAGATTATTAGAGAGCGAAGTGCGAAGGAGCCGAAGTAGCCATGAAACTAGAGCTGCGCAATATCACTAAACGCTTTGGGACCTTGGTCGCAAATGACAACATCAGCCTTACCTTAGAGCCCGGTGAAATTCACAGCCTGTTGGGTGAAAATGGCGCTGGTAAGTCCACCCTGATGAATGTACTCTATGGGCTACTACAACCAGACGCCGGTGAAATTCTCATCGACGACAAGCCGGTGAAGTTTTCAGGCCCTGGCGATGCCATGGCTGCAGGTATTGGGATGGTGCACCAGCACTTTATGCTTATCCCGGTTTTCACGGTGGCCGAGAATGTTGTTTTGGGACATGAACCAACTAAGCGACTCGGAACACTTGATCTTGAAGCAGCTAGAAAACTTGTAAAAGAGATTTCAGATCGATTCGGTTTTGATATAGATCCGGATGCATTGGTTCGGGATCTACCAGTCGGAGCTCAACAGCGCGTTGAAATTATCAAGGCTCTTGCTAGAGATGCCAAGGCCCTGGTTTTAGATGAGCCAACTGCAGTGCTCACTCCGCAGGAAACGGATGAACTTATGGAAATCATGCGGGGGCTCGCTAAATCTGGAACCTCAATTAT
>RHAS01000004.1 GCA_010028615.1 Actinomycetota bacterium | reverse complement strand
CTCATCGGGTGAGCATTTTGCGGCATCGCGTGGAAAATGTTTTTCAGATCTTCGTGAATCAGAGTGTGGTGACGGATGTTGTCGTCCCAGCTTGCAAGTTGATCCGCGGTAGGTAACTCACCGTAGATCAAAAGATATGCAACTTCAATAAAAGTTTTTTGACTTGCTAACTGCTCAATTGGATAGCCGCGATATCTCAGAATTCCAGCATCGCCATCGATAAAAGTTATAGCTGATTTGGTGTTTGCAGTGTTCACAAACCCCATGTCGTAGGCGTTAAGACCAGTGGTTTGATTGAGCTTAGAAAAGTCAATTACAGAGTCGCCGTCGGTAGCAGAAAGTATTGGGAAATCGGCCGATCCGCCAGGGTAATTCAGCGTTACTTTCTGCTCGTTCTCACTAGACAAAGGGGGTTCTCCTGTAGTTGTTTTAACTATTTAACTTTATGGCATTACTAAGCCGATTGGCACCCTCGCTGATTTTGTCATCACTAGCGGTAAGCGAGAATCGGACATAGTCACTTCCGCCAGCCTCGTAGAACTCCCCCGGCACTACAAGGATGCCAATTTCAGCCATTTGCTTCACGGTGATCCAACAGTCCTGACCTAGAGTTGCCCAAATATAGAGTCCAGCCTCAGAGTCAGAGACCTTGAACCCGTAGTCTCTAACCGCAGCCAGCAAAATATCCCGTCGCGCTTGATAGATTTTCCGCTCGAGTGCAACATGTGCCTCATCTTTTAGTGCTGCGATAACCGCCTGCTGCACCGGTGCTGGCATCATTAGGCCACTGTGCATGCGGAGATTTACGATCGGCTGGATAAGTTTGCTATCGCCGGCAGCAAAGGCTGCTCGATAGCCAGCTAGATTCGATTGCTTACTCAGCGAATAAAGCACCAGCAGATTATCTTGGTTGCCATCGCAGACAGCTGGATCTAGTAGGCAAGGGATTCTCTCTGCTTCCCATCTACCCCAACCCAATTCCGCGTAGCATTCATCAGAAGCTAAGACCGCGCCAAGTTCGCGTGCTCGATTAACTGCTCTACGCAAGTAATCAACGTCTAAAACTTTTCCATCGGGGTTACCTGGTGAGTTTAGCCAGATCAATTTTGTATTCTCTGGCCAACTTTCTGGATCATCAGAACTAACAATCTCTGCACCAACCAGGCTGGCACCTACGACATAAGCCGTATAGGCAACTCTTGGTTGCACCACGACATCACCTTTACCAAGTCCTAGAAAAAGAGGCAGGAAGGAAATAAGTTCTTTTGAACCTATGCTGGGCATAACCTGATCGATGGTCAGATTTGGTACGCCACGACGCCTTGCGAACCACTCGATAATTGCTTCGCGAAGTTCTAAAGAGCCTGCTGTGGATGGATAGCCAGGTGCGTTTGTGGCTCTGACTAGAGCTTGTTGAATAACTTCTGGAGTTGGGTCAACTGGAGAGCCAACCGAAAGATCAACGATGCCCGCTGGATACTTTTTAGCGATTTCCTCGTATGGCTTTAGTTTTTTCCAGGGATACTCTGGCAAGCCGTTAAACATGGATTACTCGCCTTGTGGCGGTAATGCGGAGACAACTTCGTGATCGCCTGGGATCGGACCAACTTTAGCTGCTCCTCCAGGAGATCCGATGGTGCTAAAAAACTCAACATTAGCTTTGTAATAGTCAGCCCACTGAGCCGGAAGATCGTCTTCGTAGTAGATAGCCTCAACTGGGCATACCGGCTCACAAGCACCACAATCAACACACTCGTCGGGGTGGATATAGAGCATCCTGTCCCCCTCGTAAATGCAGTCAACCGGACATTCGGCAATACAGGCCTTGTCTTTGACATCTACGCATGGCAGAGCTATTACATAAGTCACTTTTACTAAATCCTCAATTGTTGGCTAATTCAATTATCTCTCTACAGATGCGGCTTATTTGATCTAGCACGCCACTTGGCCAAATCAATTCTTGGGAAAACGGCAGCTACCAAGCAAATAAGAAGAGCAAATAGCACATAGCGATTGCCGTTTTTATTGTCATCAATAAAGGCACCAAAGGTTGGATTTCTCGATAGCCACCAGATGGCTATGGTCATTCCGGCGTTTAGTAGGTATAGAGCGCCTCTGGAGTTTCTAAGCATCCGAAGACCAAAGGTTATTGAGGCGGTTGCCCCTAAGGCTAAATAGAGCCCTAGCGGCGATGACCTACCATTATCGGCAACTATGTTGTGAACATATGCTCCCGCGTAGCCAAGTGCCAGACCTAGCGGTAAACCAAAGAATGCCAAAACGGCAGGTTTGAACCAGGGCAGTATGTTCGGGCTGGCTAGTCTTAGTCGCTCTAGCTGGTCAAACCTGAATTCAATGCCATCAACAACTGAGTAGGTATCACGATAAATGGAAACTTGCGAAGCATGAGCGGCCAGCGCTGCTTTTTTCAGGGCAGCCGTTTTCTCTCCGCCAATAGAAACGCTTGCTCGCTCGCCTGGCTCGGCGATAACCCAGAAGGCAGGCTTTTTGCCCTTTACTTGCTTGCGGTATCGACGCATCGCCATGGCCGTAGCATCGTGCGCCTTCTTATGATCTGGATGCCCCCAACCACCTTTTGAGTTATAGGTGATAACGGCATCCGGTTTGAAATTCTTCATAACTTGAAAAATGTCATCCGCGACAACAGGTGTTGATACTGCAGCTAGTGACATTTCATCTAATCGAAGCGGAGTAGTTGGAACTCCTAGGTTTCCGATCCGGACACCACTATCTAGGTAAGCTCTTGTTCCAGCAAATTTAAAGTTCTTCACGCCTAGTGCAGCCATTGCATTTTTAAGTTCACCAGCACGAAAAGCACCCATAGCTGCTCGATTTGCTTCGAGAGACTTTAATTCCTCGAGCTTCGCTTTTCCGCGTTCACCTCTGGTGAGGGTGAGTAGAAATACCTCGGCACCACGTTCAACTGCATCAGCCATAACGTGAGCTGTTTGTAAAGACTCATCGTCTGGATGCGCGTGCACCAAAAGTATGCGCTTGGCATTGAATCTTTGTTTAGCCATAAGAAAAACCTTAGTTTAGAACCTTAAGCCTATTGACGATTGGATGGCCCGCAGGGTAAATTAACTTAGGTAACCCTAACTTCGAATGGTCTGATAACCATCGCGAAAGGCATGTGTGCTCGCTAACTTCCTAATCGGCCTCCGTGAAGGCCTTGAAGCCTCCCTAATCGTCGGAATCCTGGTCGCTTACTGCATCAAATCTGGCCGAAAGGCAGCCTTACCGGGCATTTTCTGGGGAACCCTGATTGCAGTGCTGTTCTCGATTGGTGTTGGTGTGCTTTTAACCGAATTTGTCGAAGTTGCACCAGCTGGAATCAACGAAGTTATTGCTGGTTTTGCCTCAATTTTGGCTGTGGTCTTTGTTACCTGGATGATTTTCTGGATGGCAAGACAGTCCAAGAACATGCGCAAGGAATTGCACGAGAAAATTGATCAGGCCGGCGAGAAAAACATCACCCTTATTCTTGTGGCGTTCTTTGCTGTAATCCGTGAAGGTGTCGAAACAGCGGTGTTTCTCTGGAGCGCTAGCCGCGCCACCGGCTCGGATACAAACCCAGTGCTAGGAGCTTCGCTTGGTTTGGCAATCGCCGCCGTGCTGGGCTATCTCGTCTATCGAGGCGCATTGAAACTAAACCTGAGCAAGTTTTTCCAAGTAACCGGCGCTTTCTTGATTATTGTTGCCGCAGGAATTTTGGCCTATGGAATTCATGAACTACAGGAAATTGGTTGGTTCCCATTCCTTACCCAAAACACCTACGATCTATCTGGCGTGATCACACCTGACTCGTGGATTGATACTCTGCTTCGCGGAACAATCAGTTTTAGATCCGCTCCATCAATGCTAGAAAGCGTATTCTGGTTTGGCTATGTTGCGATTGTCGGCTGGCTATTTCTCAAGCCCGCAAAAGTCAAAACTAACTAGTTGACGTTTTCATTGGCGCGCTTTTTGGCGGCAACGGCTCTTGCTCGAATGTTGGCATCAAGCTCGACTTTGCGAATCCTGATTGCCTCTGGAGTTACCTCGACACATTCATCTTCTCGAGCAAACTCCAAACACTCCTCGAGAGATAGTTTTCTCGGTGGAGTAAGCGACTGAAACTCTTCCGAGGAAGACGCGCGCATGTTAGTAAGTTTTTTCTCCTTGGTGATATTCACATCCATATCTTCACCCCTGGAGTTCTCGCCTACTACCATGCCGGCATAAACTTCCGATGTCGGCTCAACAAAGAAACTGCCGCGCTCTTGAAGGGCAATCATGGCAAACGGGGTGGCAACCCCTGCTCTATCGGCTACCAGCGAACCGTTAGTTCTAGTGATGATCTCTCCGGCCCAAGGTTCATAGCCAGCCGAGATGGCATTAGCTATACCTGTTCCCTTGGTTGTGGTCAGAAACTCTGTCCTAAAACCAATCAATCCGCGGGATGGCACCATAAACTCCATGCGAACCCAACCGGTGGAGTGATTTACCATGTTCTTCATGCGACCTTTACGAGCTGCCATTAGTTGGGTGATTGCGCCAAGGAATTCTTCTGGAACATCAATGGTTAAATCTTCGACTGGCTCATGCAGTTTGCCGTCAACTCTTCTGGTAACCACCTGTGGCTTACCAACGGTTAGCTCATAGCCTTCGCGACGCATTTGCTCAACCAGAATAGCCAAGGCCAATTCGCCTCTACCCTGAACTTCCCAGGCATCTGGTCGATCGGTAGGTAGCACCTTGATTGACACGTTACCGATTAGTTCTCGATCCAAGCGGTCCTTAACTAGTCTCGCGGTGACCTTAGCTCCTTTGACTCGACCAGCCATAGGAGATGTATTAATACCGATGGTCATCGAGATTGCCGGATCGTCTACTGTAATAAGCGGAAGTGGACGGACGTCATTCGGATCGGCGAGTGTTTCCCCGATTGTGATATTTTCGATTCCAGCAACTGCAACAATATCTCCAGCACTTGCCTCTTCGGTTGGAACTCGCTCCAGCGCTTGAGTCTTTAGCAGCTCCGTGATTTTCACATTTTGAGTTGTGCCGTCATGCCTCACCCAAGCAACCTGCTGGCCCTTACGAATGGTTCCATTGAATATTCGAAGTAGGGCAAGTCGTCCGAGAAATGGCGAGGCGTCTAGGTTTGTCACGTGCGCCTGCAATGGCGACTCGTCATCGTAGGTTGGAGCTGGAATGTGTTTGAGAATGGCGGCAAATAGCGGTTCGAGGTTGTCGCTATCCGGAAGTGAGCCATCGGCAGGTTTATTTAGGCTTGCTCTACCTGCACGACCTGATGCATAAATTACTGGCAGGTCGAGGACCGAATCGATGTCCAGATCTGGAACATCTTCGTGAATATCGCTTGCCAATCCAAGAAGAAGATCGTGGGTCTCGTTGACTACCTCGTCGATTCTGGCATCAGGTCGATCGGTCTTATTTACAAGCAGAATAACCGTTAGATTCGCTTCTAGGGCTTTGCGAAGAACAAATCGAGTCTGTGGGAGAGGGCCTTCGGAGGCATCCACCAGCAGCACGACACCGTCAACCATGGATAGTCCACGTTCAACTTCCCCACCGAAATCGGCGTGGCCTGGAGTGTCAATCACGTTGATGGTTATTTCTTTGCCACCTGAGCTTGGGCCCTTATAGGCGATGGCTGTGTTCTTTGCCAGAATGGTGATTCCCTTTTCGCGCTCAAGATCTCCTGAGTCCAAAATGCGTTCACCTAGATTGGCGTGTTCGCCAAATGCTCCCGTTTGACGCAGCATTGCATCCACCAGAGTGGTTTTACCATGGTCGACGTGCGCCACGATCGCGACATTGCGAATGTCTTCTCTTTTGATAAGAGCCATTAATTTTCCTTTGGGCATGGCACCATCAACGGAGATGACGGTGAATTTGTTCGATTGAACTCTTTGAGTCTAACCGACTTGGGCATCAATTAGCAGGTGCAAACTCAACGACGCTTTTTGCTTAGAGCCAAAGCCGAAGGCTACTTCTTTTTTGGAGCGGCCTTCTTAGTCGTTGGCTTTGCAGGGGCTGCCTTTTTAGCCGGAGCTTTCGGCTTTGCAGGGGCCGCTTTCTTTGCAGGAGCTGCCTTCTTGACTGCAGCCTTTGCAGGAGCTGCCTTCTTGACAGTTGCCTTAGCCGGTGCTGAAGACTTTTCCTCTGATGCAGGTGCAAGGGTCTTGGTTTTGATTCCCGCTCCAGCAAGAAGTTTCGCTCTAGCTTCGCGGCGCTTTTTCTGTTCCTTTGGATCTGGGACTGGAACAGCCGCTAGCAATGTCTTGGTATACATCTGGGTTGGGTGGTTCAGAACCTGGTCTCTTGGTCCAACTTCTACAAGTTTTCCATACTGCATAACTGCGATACGGTGAGCCAGAATGTCGACAACACCAATGTCGTGAGTAATAAACAAACAAGCAAACTTCAACTTGTCTTGTAGGTCTTGAAGCAGATCCAGGAATCTAGCCTGCACCGATACGTCAAGAGCTGAGGTTGGCTCATCGGCAATTAGCAGATCCGGTGACATAGCAAGAGCGCGAGCGATACCAACACGTTGCTTCTGACCACCAGATAGCTCGTGTGGGTAACGGTTGCGGTAGGAACGAGGAAGTTCTACCGAGTCAAGCAAATCCTCAACTCGCCTGTTCAATTCTTCGCCCTTGGCAAGCTTGGCCAGGAACAGCGGCTCACCGATGCTCTCACCGATTGGTAGACGTGGGTTTAGTGAAGATGCAGGATCCTGAAAGACGATACCGGTGTGTTGACGAATAGCTCTGAGCTTTTTCATGTCTGCTCCAGCGATTTCATCCCCGAGAAGTTTGATCGATCCTGAGTGCACTGGTAGCAAACCAATCGCGGCACGACCTACGGTGGTTTTACCTGAACCTGACTCACCTACAAGACCAAGGATTTCACCTGGTTTGATGTCAAAGCTGACACCGTCAACAGCACGGAAAGCAGGAATACGTCCACGTTTTGGATACTCAATTACCAGATCCTTGACTTCAAGAACTGGTTGCGCTTTTGCTTCACTGCTAGCTAATTTTCTTACCTTTACCGAACCCAATTTTGGAACTGAGGCGAGTAGGGACTTTGTGTATGGGTGCTTAGGACGGTTAAAGATGTTTTCAGCAGTGTCCACTTCAACGGTCAAACCGTCTTTCATAACCAAAATTCGATCAGAGAGATCAGCAACTACACCCATGTCGTGGGTAATCAACAAGACAGCTGAGTTCAATTTGTCTTTCAAGTTGCGCATCAGGTCAAGAATTTCTGCCTGAACAGTCACATCTAGGGCGGTAGTCGGCTCATCAGCAATTAGCAATGCTGGATCACAAGCTAGCGATTGAGCAATCATGGCGCGCTGACGCTGTCCACCAGATAGCTGGTGCGGATACTTGTTGAAGCTAAGCGCAGGATCTGGAATTTCAACTAGAGTCAATAACTCAATAGCTCGCTCTTTGGCGCTTTCAGGACCCATGTCAAAGTGGTTTCTTAGAACTTCAACAATCTGGAAACCAACGGTGTATACCGGGTTCAAAGCGGTCATCGGCTCCTGGAAGATGTATGCAACTTCTTTACCGCGGAACTTACGCAACACGCTAATCGGCTGGTGTAGCATCTCTACACCTTTTACCTTCACGCTTCCTGTGACGTTGGCGTTCTCAGCTAGAAGACCCATCAAGCCCATTGCTGTGGTCGACTTACCCGAACCAGACTCACCAACGATGGCGAGCACCTCTCCAGCAGCTAGCTTGAAGTTCATGTTGATTGCCGCTGGATACCATTGGCCCTCAACCCAGAAATCGACGTTAAAATCCTTAACTTCTAGGATTAACTCTTTCGCTGCCATTACGCTGCTACCTTTCTAAATGGAAAATCGCTTGATGCGCTTCGTTTTTCAAAAGTTCCTGTAATCTCAAAATTGTGCAAGACATACACGTTTTTCGCGGTAAATCCGGCTGGGTCTACCTGGCTATCACCGTTATGATCACGGGATGGACCTTTTATTCCTTCTTGCAGGCTAACTACCTGACCGAAGCCATTGTTACTCTCTGCAACGGATTCGCGATTTGTGTTTTTATTTGGGTATTCGCCATCACACCAAAAATTATTTTCAGCAAAAGCAGAATAGAAATTCACAATCCCTTTGCCACGGTGAGAATCCCTTGGACTGAGGTGGTTGGAATGCTTACTCGATACTCCCTGACCATTCAAACCGCCGAGGCCAAATATGCCTCTTGGGCCGCTCCAGCTCCAAGTATTTTCGCTGCAAGGAGAGCTCATAAAGCCGACTTCTCCTCTAGAGATTTGGACAGCAAGAAGATAATTACTCCCAGCGAATCGCCCAATTCCGCTAGCGGGGCAGCATTCGTGCTCGCGCTTCGCTACCAAAAGGACATTCAACCGGACACCTTGAACGGAACTGAAAAAACCATCAACTGGCTTTCCGTCGCGCTGATGTCTCTGGCAATTATTGCCCTGCTTTATAACTTTGTTCACTGATTAGCCGCCGCTGACTGCTGGGCCTCTAGCCTAGCTTTCTTCCTGCGCTTGACATCTTTACGTTGTCTCGGATCAAATGCATCTCTCAGACCATCACCAACGAAGTTAATGCTAAGAGCAATAAGAATAATGATGATGCCAGGCCACCAGAATAGCCACGGTGCGAAAGTGAAATCTCCCTGATACTGGTTAATTAGCAAACCGAGTGAAACATCCGGGGCTTGAACACCAAATCCTAGGAAGGAAAGGCCGGTTTCGGTCAAAATCGAGCTCGATAGCAATAGGGTCGTCGACACAATAATCACACCAACAGAGTTCGGGAGAATGTGCTTGAAGATTATTCGAGCGTTTGAGGCACCTGCTACCCTTGCGGCATCAACGAATTCTCTTTCGCGAAGAGAAAGGAATTCACCTCTTACCAACCGAGCCAGACCCGTCCAGGCAAAGACACCAAGGAAGACTGCCAAAGTAACAACACCTTGAGCACCGAAGTTGTAACCAATAACCGCTCCAATAAGGATGCTAGGAACAGTAATAATGAAGTCGGTGAAACGCATCATAACTGCATCGACGATTCCCCCGAAGAAACCAGATACCGCACCGATGACAGTTCCAATAAAAGCTCCCAGAGAACCAATAATCACCATCACCATGAGTGAAATTTCAGCTCCACGCATTACCAAAGCGAAGTAGTCACGTCCGTTAGCAATTTGTCCAAATGGGTGATCCGGACTTGGGCAACCAGACAAACATGAACCAGTTGGAAGTAGGTCTTCGTGGCTATATTTCCACCAACCTTGGATGGTGAACTTTGCCTCGTTAGTGCCGAGGTGAATACCTGAGGCAGTGTAAACAAAAATGGCAAAGAAAATCATGAAGATCAGTCCTGCTACAGCCGGCTTGTGCTGCAGAAACTTCTTACGAATAATAGTTCCCTGGCTCATGCCCTCTGTGGTCACAAGTTGCTCTCTTTGTCCAACTTCACTCATTTGAATTGGCCTTCCATTTATCTACTTTGTTTCTTTACAAACCGATTTACTTTTACTAACCGCGAATCCTAATCCGAGGATCCAGGATGGTATAGAACACGTCAGCTGCCAAAGTTGCCATAACAGCCAAGAATGCTGAGATGCTGAAGGTAGCCATGAGCAGGTTCAAGTCCTGCGCACCAATAGCTTCAGCCGCCAAGCTTCCCATTCCTCGCCATCCAAACACGTTTTCTGTGATAATCGCGCCACCAACAATTCCTGCGATGTCAAACGCGATAAGGGTAGTCAGTGGAATCATGGCATTTCTCAGTGCGTGACGAAGAATGACCTCACGCTCAGGAATTCCCTTAGCTCTAGCGGTACGTACATAATCCATGTTCAGCACCTCAAGCACAGAGGCTCTTGAATACCTTAGGTATCCAGCGAAGGAAATCAAAGTCAAAGCTGTTGTAGGCAAAATAAGGTGAGTAATGATGTCGAGGTTGACAATCCAGAAATCGTTGGACTTGAGGGTGATGTTATAAGCAGACATTGTCTGAATTGGTCTACCATCGGTGAGGACGTAGTACTCTTTCCAGGATTTCATGAACCTGTCAAGCACCGTGAAAAGAGCCACGAACACTGCCGAAAGCATAGAAACTGTGATTACTGGCCCTCTGTCGATGGAGGTGAAGAAGTAGCCTATGAAGTAGCTAACAACCAGTACCAGGATTGCGAAACCAACAATCATCATGTAGTTTGCTGATCCGTTAGCAATCATGTTGAACGGAAAGTAAACGCCTACTCCAACGGCAACCGAGGTTAGACCAGCGTAGAGAGCTTTCTTATTCTGAAGACCTGCAAAAATGTGGCAAAGACCAAGAGAAGTCGATACTCCAATTATCGCTACTCCAACAATTCCAATTGATGGATCACGGAACCAACCAGTAGCGCTGGCAAAGAAGAATAAGACGAAGAATGCTGCAAAAGAAGCCGCCCATGAAATTAGGAATCGCTTCCTGTTTCCACCTATGAATCCAGCAATTATCAAACCTGGAAGGAAGGACATCAGCACATTCCATATCAAATCTATCTGCGGTTTGGCGAGAAAGTCATTGAACCCAATAGCCATGTATTCCTTCAAAAGCACAGCAACCCAGAAAATTGGAAGCGAGAAGAGGACGAAGGCCAGGAAAGTAAGTGAGTAGTCAAGGCGGGAATACTGACGAATCGAGCTAATGATTCCAAATGTGATTCCCACTACAATTGCCAAAATTGTGGCAGCAGTAACCAAACGAATTGTTGCTGGGATTGCTAAAGCTAAAGAGTCGATTACTGGAATTCTTGTACTTACTGAAATACCGAAATCCGGCTTACCAATCAAGACACCTAGAATTCCTTTTAGCCAAAGAAAGTACCTAGCTGGAGGCGGAACATCAAGTTGATAGGTTTTTGTTAGCTCAGCAATAATAGATTCTTTTTTGGGGTCGGTGGATTCTCTAATCGCCTGAAGCGGATCACCGGAATACGCCGCCAAGTTATATGAGAGAAAAGTAGAACCAAAAAGAATAAGTAATGCGATTGCGATTCTTCGAGCGACATAGGTCAACATAGGTATTCAAACCTTCTTTAGTATGGGTCTTAGAAAAAATTCTAACAGATTCTTCTTTTTATAGACCCAAATCACTCAAAAGAAGCCCCCATATAGCCTTGTTGGTGGCGCCCCGAAGGACGCCACCAACAATTCTTTTGGAAACTAAATCAATTAGTAGCTAATTGACCAGTTGTTCCAGGTTACGTTTGGAGCAAGTGGGCTTGGAAGAATGTTCTTCAAGTCCTTGTTCCAAGCTGATGCTCCAGGCCACTGATAAATCGGTAGCGTGAAGTAGTTTGACCACAGTCTCTTCTCAGCGTTGATCTTTGTTGTGATTAGAGATGTTGCAGTCTGTAGCTTCTCGAACTCACCCAAGAGGTTGTCTAGGGTTGGGTCGTTCCAGCCAGCGCTGTTGTTTCCACCATCAGACTCGTACTGAGGGTTGGTTCCGGTCTGTGAAAGACCAGTCTTTACCCATGCGAACTGAGCAGCATCGAAAGCGTTGCAGTCGAGCATGTCTCCCCAGTCAAGAGGTCTGACTGTGTGTTGTACGTTGAATCCGGCAGTAGCACCCAAGATCTTGATCTGAGTGATTGAGTCAACACGGCTTGCTCTAGCGCTTGTAAGCACCTTCACAGTAACCGGAGTTGAGCTCCACTTAGCAACAAGAGCCTTAGCCATGTTTACGCGAGTGGTTTCATCCTTTAGGAAGTCATTCACGTAAAGGCTCGAACCAGCAACAACCTTGGAGTAGTCTCCTTCAGTTGTTAGCGAGAACAAGCTGTTTAGCATCGGGGTGTCAGTTGCAGCTGGGTCGAAGACCTTTGCTACATAGGTGTTTGCCAACTTAGGTCTTGGAACTAGCAATAGGAATGCCTTACGTAGATCCTTAGCCTTTTGGTCGTTACCCTTGAATGGACCGTCATATGGAGCGTTACATCCGGCTACATCATCGCTTTCGTAGTCGTACTGTGAATCTCCAGTTCTTAGGTCAAAGTGCTCGTAAGTAAGGATGTTTCCTCTGAAACGAGTCAACTTGCTAGCATCTGAAACGCCAGACCAGAAAGCTGCAGATGATCCACCTGAGTACAGGTCGATTTCACCGTTGGCCAAAGCCTGTGCAACTGCTGTATCGCTGAAGTTTGCGATGCTAGAAGCCATCTTGAAGATGATTCTTTCAAGGTTACCAGTGCGCTTTGGAGCTCCACCTTCGTTTGCACGAGGGTTCAAAACCAAAGTACAGTCGGTTGAACGACATTCGCTTAGCTGGTAAGTACCGTTAGAAATAAGCAGCAATGGGTTGGTGCTTGAGTTAACGGTCGTGATGTTCCAGACAGTTGACCACTTCAAAGCGATCTTAGTCATCAATGCACGAGCAGAGGTACGAGCGTCAAGTGCGTCTGCGTAGTCTTCTGAGCTTTCAGCTGGAAGCACAGCAATTGAGTCGTAGTATGCATCTTCGAACAATGACTTGTAAGTAGCGTTGGTGCGAGCAGTCTGAAGACTTCTCTTACCCTTAGCTAGCGCTACCAAAGCGTGAACTGCACCAGGACCAGGACCAAAAATCTGCCAGTCTGGCTGGAATGCGTCATACTTTACGGTCAATGAGAAGTTGTCATCGCTAATGTCAAATGACTCAGCACGGGTGTGGTCATCGTAAGCTCCACCGTATCCGGCAGAGTTAAACTTTGAACCAGTTCCCTTGACACCGTTGATGATCTTCTGAACAGGTTGTCCAAGACCAGCCTTCATCGAGTAATCGCTGCTCGAAATTGCGTGGCTTAGAAGAAGGTCCTGTGCAGTAATCAGAGTTCCGTCTGAATACTTTAGACCCTTCTTAACTGTGTAGGTAACTGAGAAACAACCGAACTCGTCAGTTGTAACTGCAGTTTGACAGTCGTTTCTTGTGATCTTGAAAGTTCCGAAATTGGTGTTACGAATCAACTGAGCTTTGTTGTTGTAATACGTAAAACCAGCACCAGTAGGGCCAACAACGTTTGAGTTAGTAAGAAGGTTCTTACCGTTCACAGCAGTGTTAAGACCCGTAAGGATGTTGCTTTCCTGAACAATCATCGTCTTGTTTGCCGCAGTTGCGTTCGCTGGTGCAAGGCTTAGACCTGATACACCAAGAACAGAAACTGCGACTAGAGCCGTAGCTCTAGCTAGACTTTTCATCATTGTTTCTCCTTGTAATGGTTAGAAACACCCGGTAGGGAAAACCCTGCCAAATGTTCCTTGGGTAATGAAACTCTACAACTAATAACTGACTTCCTACAGGGGTTATTGCCCAAATCGTTACATTTCATTACAGTGGTCTACTTTTCAGGAAACCCCCAGAAATACAGGGCATTCAGGGGTTTTACCTGTTTCCTGCTATGGTTATCTAACGCTCAACTGAGCCCAGTTGTTTGGACAGGGGAAACTGGTGGAAATCCAGTGCTGACCCGCAACCGTAAGTCGATTTATCGATAAGTCGGAATGCCTGCCCAAATAACGACTCCAAATAATACTGTCGTGGTCTGCAGGTGGAGTCGGGCAGAATCTGTCCGTCGTCGCATGGAGATCGCAAACCCGAAAGGTTGCGATGTCAAAATCAATCAAAGTGCGTTCAGTTTTACTGGCCGCAGTATCTGTTCTAACTATTTTTAGCCTCTCTGCCTGCACTGCAGGAACCTATGGATCGGATCAAAATCCAAAAACAAGTAAATACATCTTGGATAAGTTTGAAAAAGCAGATTATCTTGACCCATTTAAATCTGGTGGTGACATTGGGTCAACAATGGAAGCCGTAGTACAGCTAACCGGAGTTGGATACAAAGACAAATTATCTAAAGTAGCCACCTGGCTTAAGGCAAACACGAAAAGCCTAACCAGCCCTGGACTAAAAGGACAATTTCTTTTTGCAGCTCAAGTTCTTGACTTTGAAGATGATGTCACGGTGAAGACTCAGGTTGACGAACTAAAGTCGCTAATCAATCAAGATGGCTCTATAAAAGAGGAGACCAATAACTTCTCAACTGCGCTCGTCGTTTTCGGATTGCTCGCGGCAGATGAGAATGATTTGGCAGTTAAGGTTGCGCTTCATCTCGTATCTCAAATTGAAGAAAACGGCGGCGTGAAATACTATCTCGGAGATATGGAGTCCGGTCCTGCTGCCGATGTAACTGGGTTAGTCATAATGGCTCTGAAGGCGGCCGAGGAGTTTAGCCAAGATACAGATAAAGGCACAATCCAGTTTGCCATTAGCCGAACTTCAGATTGGCTAATTGGTAGCAGCTACGAAGGAAAGTTTTGGCTTGGTGATACCACTGCAGATGTGAATGGGACTGCTTACGCAATCATGGCGCTAACTGCTTTGGGTAAAAATGTCGATGAGAGCCTTGATTGGCTCAAGCAGCAGATTAATCCAAAAGACGGCGGTGTGATAAGCGCTTGGTCCGATCCAAATAGCGACATCTTTGCAACTAACCAGTCAATCCTGGCTTTGTCAAAGTTGAACTTCATCGATGTCTTGAATAACACCAAGTGATTCGATGCGTCTGTTTGTTCGGCTTTCGCTTTTGGGGCTAGTGGCCCTGGTTGCCGCTG
>RHAS01000300.1 GCA_010028615.1 Actinomycetota bacterium | reverse complement strand
AACTTTTTGCACCACACTTGCCATTGGTAGGTCATTAATTAAAACCTCATAAATACCCTCATTTGCCACCCGATCAATTCCAAAGGCGGTAGAGGCATTGCCTTGTGGGTCTAAATCAATGACTAACACCTTTAGCCCACCCATAGAAAGTGCGGCAGCTAGATTTACTGCGGTGGTGGTTTTTCCTACCCCACCCTTTTGGTTGGCAACGGTAAAGATCCGGGTTTTTAGCGGGGCAACCATTGGCTCCTTTAACCTGCGGATACCAACTACCGGCTTAATGCTTTGGCCAGTTTCATGTGAAACATTATTTCCGCTCATGGGCGGAAGTTAAGCACCTTTCTTAACCTCAACCACTCTAGCCACTGGCAGATTGGGCAGATTTATCTGATGAAGCTGGGCGGTTGCCCCCTTTTTAAGCTTTGTTTTATCAATCTCCTCTTGGGCACTCTCGCCTTTAATCGCTAGCAAGCTGCCACCCTTTGGGATCATGTGCCAGCTGATTTGGATTAATTTTTCTAAGGGTGCAACTGCGCGGGAGGTGACGATCTCAAACTGCATTTTTACTGCCTCAGCCCTACCCCGAACTACCTGGATTGGTAGCTTTAACTGATCTACTACCTCAAGTAGGAAATCCACCCGACGCTGCAATGGCTCAACTAAGGTCACCTTCAAATCTGGCCTAGCCAGGGCAATCACAATCCCGGGAAGTCCTGCGCCAGAGCCAATATCGACCACCCTTACCCCTTGCGGGATGATGGTGGTGATTGGGATGCAGTTTGCGATATGCCGCTCCCAGATCCGATCAGCCTCTTTTGGACCAACTAGGCCACGTTCAATTGCGACTGAAGCTAGCAGGTTGGCGTACTGGGTGATCTCCTCCTCTTTGCCTGGAAAGTAAGCCAGGATCTGAAGGGTTGGTTTCACGTGAAACTACTCTGGTAGGACTACAACACAGCGATCTGGGTCTTCACCCTCAGATTCGCTAGTTAACCCAATCTCTTGAATAGTGTCATGGACGACCTTGCGCTCAAAGGCATTCATTGGGCGAAGCTTTATCGCCTCACCACTCTTCTTAACCTCTTTGGCGGTCTGTTTAGCTAGCTCTGC
>RHAS01000299.1 GCA_010028615.1 Actinomycetota bacterium | reverse complement strand
GGGAATACAGCAATTTCACGGGAATACTTCCGATCCCATTCTCTAACAAGTGTTTTGGCAGTGTGCGGGGCATTTCTTAGCGGTGAATCTTCGATTGAATATTGTCCAGCCGATACAGAATCTATCTCGGCACGAATTGAAAGCATCGCGTCGACAAATCTTTCTATCTCAACCATCGGTTCTGACTCGGTTGGTTCTATCATCAAAGTGCCAGCAACAGGGAAAGACATGGTTGGAGCGTGGAAGCCATAATCAATCAAACGTTTGGCGATATCTTCACCTGTTACCCCGGTGTCTTTGGTAATGCCCCGGATGTCGATGATGCACTCGTGGGCAATCAAACCGTTTTTACCGGTGTATAGAAGCGGGAATGCGTTTTCTAGCTTCTTGGCAATATAGTTAGCCGATAGTACTGCAACAGCTGTGGCATCTTTTAGCCCAGCATTACCCATCATCCGAATGTAAGCCCAAGAAATCGGCAGGATGCTAGCCGATCCAAATGGTGCTCCAGAAACCGGTCCATAACTGGGCAGTGTCGTTTGAGCTTGAGCATGTCCTGGCAAGAATTCAGCCAAATGCGCTCTGGCAGCTACCGGTCCAACTCCAGGACCACCACCACCGTGCGGAATGCAGAAAGTCTTGTGCAGGTTTAGATGCGAGACATCGCCACCGAACGATCCGAACTTGGCATAGCCAACTACCGCGTTGGTATTTGCTCCATCGATGTATACCTGACCGCCGGCTGCATGGACTTTGTCGCAGATCTCTGCGATTGCTTCCTCGTATACGCGAGGAAGCAATCGCAGAGATCTGCGACAAAGTCCATGCAGCCGGCGGTCAGGTATTGATGATGGAATCAGGCAGATTGTTCTTTGTTTATCGCCGCGCGATAGGTGATAGCCGCGAATGGCAAGCAATCCAGCAAGCTCTCCCTGGCTTCCCGCATTTGGCTGCAGTGAAACGTGAGAGTAACCGGTCACATCTGATAGCCAGCCGGTGATTTGTTCAATAAGTTCTAAGTAGCCAGCAACATCTTCTTTAGGTGCAAATGGATGTAGTCCAGCAAATTCTGGCCAGGTGACCGCTTCCATTTCAGTTGTGGAGTTAAGC
>RHAS01000298.1 GCA_010028615.1 Actinomycetota bacterium | reverse complement strand
GAACCAACATTTCCTTTGATCTCAATAATTGGCTCGCCGATTCTTTCTCTCAAAACCTGAATGTGATTAGCTACTGGCTCATCACTCAAGAAAGCCTCACCTGCAGAAGCATCAACTGCAATCGCTGCACCATTTGGAATCAGTGATAATGCTCCATTTGCAGCAACTAGCGCTGGGATGTTTCTTTGGCGACAGATAATCGCGGTGTGTGAAGTTGGGCCACCCTTTTCGGTTATTACCGCAACAACCGCATCGGTAAATTTGGCGGTTTCAGCCGGCGACAAATCCTCAGCAATTACAACAATCGGCCCCTGCTTTGGAAGGCTGATTTCGGTTTCGACCCCAGTTAGTCTCGCCACAACCTTTAGCGCCAAATCCTGAAGATCGGCAACCCGCTCGCCGAATAAATCATCGCCAGCTAGCAGTTCGGTGAAACTTGCCATCGCTCTGGTAACGCCAGTCTCCGCGTTCCACCCTTGATCCAAATGAACCCTGGCCTCTTCAATCAAAGCCGGATCTTCCAACATTGCAGCAAGCGCTAGAAGTATGTCCTTGGTGGTTTCATCAGCCTGATTAGCGGTTTCAGTTATGTCAGTAGCGACTTGGCTAACAGCCTCGACAAGTCTTTGCTGTTCTTTATCTGAGGTGAGCTTCGACTTTGCTTCAGCTGGAGCTACAAACTTAGGGCCAAGAACAAAGGCTTTACCCCAAGCGGTTGCCTCGCCCACGCCGATGCCACTTATTAAAGCTGTCATTGTTCTCTTCCGACCTAGTTAAAGGTTAGTCGGCCGCCAGTGCTTCGGCTACCTGAGAAAAGATAAGCTCGGCCCGATCGGCATCTGTTGTGCCGAGCTCAACCAAAACTTCTTCACCAGAGGCAATCTTGAGCGTCAGCATCCGCAAACTGGAATTGGCGGCAACCATTTGCTCTTCTGTTCTGCCGATTCGAACGCTTATGCCTTCGGCCGAAAGTTCGGTAGCTAACTTGGCAAGAAGAGCCACGGGCCTGGCGTGCAGACCGACTTTTGCGGTAACAACTAATTTTCTAGTAATCACTTAGTTCGCTCCATTAGGCAGCACAACAACCTTGATTGATTCTCCGCTGGTGAC
>RHAS01000297.1 GCA_010028615.1 Actinomycetota bacterium | reverse complement strand
TACTGCCAAAGCTGGCTAAGGTCGCGCCGATCCCGGCTACCATCTTACCTAAGCTTTCCTGTAAGGTTGCTAAGAACTTGGAAGGGCCGCTGGTCGAAGACGCTTGTTGCACCTGAGGTTTGTTCTTGCGTACCGCACGTACTAGGTTGCGTACCTCACCTAGCAACTTCTGCTTGTACGTAGTCTGAGAAGAAGTCTCGGTACCACCAGCAGTAGCCGCCTCGGGCATAGCAGGAGCGCCGTCCGTACCAATACTCTGGGCGTAACCCCGAATTTTGCCTGTCTTGCGGAAGTATCTAAGGTCGCGGTAGTCACTAACCAACTTGCGAGCCGCCTGAATCTTACTCTTGATCTTATCTTTGAGGTCCAGGGCGTTCTGCAGATTGAATGCTCCTATACCTACTCGACCTAAGAGCTTTCGCTTAAAATCTGTGCGGAAATCCTTTATGTTCTTCTGCATCTCAAGAAGCTGAGCTTCTCGCTTCTTGTATCTATCCGCCAGCTTAGTTTGAAGGGTAGTTGCCCTTTCTAAAGTGGAGTTTAAAGTCTCCGTCAGCCTCTCCGCCGAGTTGGCATTACCTAACGCCCCTAGAAGCTTTTCGTTCTCCTGTTCCAGAGTCCGTATTTTGTCTCTATGAGAGCGAGTGCCAGCCTTCTCGTCTGTTGCTTTGTACAGCGACATTAAGGCAGCGTACTGACCGTGCAACGTATTAAGGCGTTTTAACTCAGCCTTCTTGCCGTCAGCTTCTGCATATTTAATCTCTTTCTGCAGTTGTTCCAGTGTCCTAGACAAGGCCAGTACGTGGGCCGCCTGCTCTTTTCGCCAGGTTTCTTGAGCTAGCCTCTCCTCTTTGCGCGCCTTGCTTTGGTTTAGAGCCCGGTCGTCTTTTGCCCTGTCAGACTCAGTGATTCGCCTACCTTTAGTAACTTCTCTAGAAACGACCTTGCCAACCTCGGATAGCAAGGCGTCCTGCTGATCTTCTGCCAGGCCAGATAGTGTCTTCGACAAGCCTTTTTGCAGTTTAAGATACTGATCTTGCATGGCCTTTTCGTTGGCCTTCTGCAACTTCCTAGCCTCGGCCTTACTCAAACCCCCAGACGCAACCACTCC
>RHAS01000296.1 GCA_010028615.1 Actinomycetota bacterium | reverse complement strand
AATACCGAAAACAAGATCCAGATCAATAATCCAAACACAGGAAAGTTGATTTACGAACTGCCACAGTTATCGGCAGCCGATGTAGAGCTGGCTGTAGTAAATGCTAGAAAAGCGCAACCAGAATGGGAAGCCACCGACATTTCTGCCCGATCAGGGATTATGTATCGGCTGCATGATTTGATTCTTGCTCGCCAAGATGAGCTGATGGATATCATCCAGCTAGAAACCGGAAAGGCAAGAGCGCACGCTTTCGAAGAAATTGCTGGAGCGTTGGGTGCTGCCCGCTACTACGCGAAGATTGCTAAAAAAGCGCTAGCTCCTTCAAAAACAGTTGCTGGCGTTCCACTACTTACTAAAACTTGGGTAAATCATATTCCGGTTGGAGTAGTTGGGGTAATTACTCCGTGGAATTACCCGCTAGCACTAACCGCACTGGATGTGTTGCCCGCTCTGGTCGCCGGCAACACAGTGGTGCAGAAACCCGACAACCAAACCGCTCTAATTGCGCTGCAACTTCGTGAACTCGCAATTGAAGCTGGATTAGATCCTAAGTTTTGGACAATCGTTTGCGGCGATGGTGCCGAAGTGGGTAATGCGGTCACCGACAATGTTGACTATGTCGCTTTCACGGGAAGTGCTAAAACTGGCAAGCTCGTTGCCCAACGGGCAACGGCCAGACTAATACCATTTAGCCTCGAGCTGGGTGGAAAGAATCCGCTGATTGTGCTTCGTTCTGCTGATCTAAATAAGGCAGCCGACATCCTTATTGGTGGGGCTTTTGGAAGTGCAGGGCAATTATGCGTATCCATCGAGCGCGCTTATGTCCCGATGGAATTAAAGGAAAGATTTGAAGCAATCCTGAAAGACAAAGTTTCTAATCTGACTCTTGGCACCTCAAAGGACTTCAGCATTGACATCGGTTCGCTTACCGGGCCAAGCCAGCTGCGCCGAGTTGGCGATTTCATTCAGGATGCCGTAGCAAAGGGAGCGAAGGTCATTACCGGAGGCCACAGCCTTCCAGAGCTAGGTCCATATTTCTACGCGCCAACAGTTCTAACCGATGTGACCGAGCAGATGCACCTGCATGAAAATGAAGTATTCGGGCCATTGATTTCTATCTACGGATACCAAGATATTGA
>RHAS01000295.1 GCA_010028615.1 Actinomycetota bacterium | reverse complement strand
AGATTTACACACATCGCTGATTCAGATAGAAGAGCAAGCAACTAAATGGCAGAGCCTTTGTCGTGAATCAATCCGGCCAACTGTGCCGATGGGGATTGATGATGCCCAGGTGATTTATCAATCTTTGGTCGCCGATCTAATCAAGTTAGATTCCCACCTAGACCCAGATCCGGCAAGACCAAATCTGATCGAACTGGAAATTGGTTTACTCAGCCAAACGCTAAAGCGCTTGGCAACTGAGACCAAGCCACTTGATAATCTGTTGGCCAAAAATAATCTGCGCTCTAGAGTAAGCGAAGCCGGGCTGGATGCTCTGTTACGCTCCCTAGCCAGTAATGGGGTACGCAACGAGGATTTGGTAGCAGAGTTTGACCAGTGCTGGTGGCTATCTGCTCTTGAATACCTGCTTAGTGGAGATAACTCTTTTGCGAGCTTCAGCGCTGAGGTGCTAGCTGAACTGGAATCAAACTTCGTCAAAGCAGACCAACGGGTGCAAATAGAAGCTAGAAGAGAGATTTCCTATCGCAACAAGCTAGCTTTCACGGATGCAACCGAATCAAACCCGGGGCAGACCGATGCACTCAAGCTTTTGCTACGCCAGCGCGTTGACTCACTCCCAGTGCTCTCGGCAGCAACCAGGCAGATTTGGGGCAATGTGGCGAATCACATTGGGGCATCTCCATATGAGGTTTCTGAAGAACTAACGGCTGAATTAGATTTCGATCTAGTCATCGTGATGGATGCTGCCGGAACAACTGTTAGTGAAAATCTTGCCGGCATCATCAGAGCCAAGCAGATTATTGCTTTTGGTGATCCGGTGATCGCCGAGCCTGATGGCTTCACGGTTGAATGGGTTGACCAACTCGATCATGGTAATAGCGATTTGGAAAGCTGCCTAGAAACTGTCGCTAATAGCTTTGACCGAGAATTACTTAGAACTTCTTATCGTCTAAAAGGTCAACTGTTTGGCCAATTGCTCAATCGTGAGTTCTATCAGGGCCGCTTGGATGTTGAACCATCAGCTGATGAGTTTGAGGGCAAGTCCGCCTTGGAATTGGTAATTGTTGACGGTGATACCCGCTCAAATACCAACCGAACTGCCAGTACTGAATCTCCGGATGCCGAAGTGCAAAAAGTTGT
>RHAS01000294.1 GCA_010028615.1 Actinomycetota bacterium | reverse complement strand
TTCAGCAAAACCAGTAACAGTTGAAACATCAGTGACTTGGATGCCGGCTTGTCTAATGGTTGAAGCTGTTGAACCGGTTGCAACGATTTCAACTCCAGCCTCATTTAGCGCTTTTGCTAAGTCGACTAGACCAGTTTTATCGCTAACTGAAATTAGAGCGCGCTTAATAGCGATTAGGTCGCGGTGGCGATAATCCGAGGGCGAGTATTGATTCTCAGCTGACATTTATTCCTATCTAAACCAAAACTATTCGCCTACTGGCAATATCTTCAACAGTGCTAACCAGCAATTCACGCTCTACTACTTTGATTCGCTCGTGAAGTGTTTGCTCGGTATCTCCTGGCTCTACATAAATTTCCTGCTGAATAATAATCTCACCAGTATCGACTCCCTCATCGACCTTATGAATGGTCACACCGGTTTTAGTAACGCCGGCAGTTAGTGCATCGCGAACGGCGTGGGCACCTGGAAACTGCGGCAGCAAACTCGGATGAGTGTTGATCAACTTACCCCGCAGGGCGGTAACGAAGCTAGCTGGCAGAATCTTCATAAAACCAGCCAGCACAACTAGATCCGGCTGATGGTGAAGAACGTTGGCAAGTAGCGTTTTTGCCCACTGATCTCGGTTTGCGAATCGCTCCGGTTCAACTACAAAGGTGTCTACCTCAAATAGCTCAGCGTGGGCTAACCCCGCGGCATCCTTATCCGAGCCGACTGCAACGATTTTGGCTGGATAAAGCGGGTTTTCGCTGGCTTTGAGTAGGGCTAGGAGGTTGGATCCGCTGCCTGAGATAAGTACGACAACAGAGAGCACCCCTTTATTTTAGCCTTTTGACCCGCGAGAGCAGTTCAGTATCGACGCCTTCGGTGCGCGCGCTAAAAAATGCCGCCAGGCAACTCATCATGGTTACCTCAACGAAGGTAACTAAAAATACCAGCCAGGGATTAACGCCGATCTGACTCATGCGCTCAGGCCCAATACTTCCCGAGGATAACAGCGCTAAGACCAGCATCTCTAATGCTGCTACCAACCCAATGCCGATGCCTAGAGCTAGAGCCGCACCAGTGGTTGATGCATAATCAAATCTCAATTGTGCTGTGTATGGCTTTACCAAAATGGTTGCTGCAAATGCCGATAGC
>RHAS01000293.1 GCA_010028615.1 Actinomycetota bacterium | reverse complement strand
CTAAACAGCTCTTTTTCCTTGGAATCAACTCTGGTTGGGGTAAGCACCTTTAGATGAATGTGCAGATCGCCTCGACCGTTATGACGCAGATGCTTTATGCCCTTAGCTTTCAAGGTCACTACATCGCCTGTTTGCGAGCCAGGTTTAATCTCAATGTCCTGATCCCCATCAAAGGTAGCTATCTTTACTGATGAGCCAAGAACTGCATCCTGTAATGGAACTTCCAGCACCGCTACTAGATCATCGCCCTCGCGCTCATAGTGTTCATCAGCTAGAACCGAGACCTCCACGTAGATATCTCCCTGCGGACCACCAGCAAAACCAACTTCACCTTGACCTGAAAGCTGCAGCCTTAACCCGTGCTCAACACCACCAGGGATATTCAGATCCAGTGTTCGTTTTGCCCTGGTTCTCCCCTGACCACGACAATCTAGGCATGGCTCAGGAACAGTCTGGCCATAACCGCGACAGGCATTACACGGAGCGCTAGTAATTACATTGCCCAACAGGGATCTAACCTGTCTTGAAATGCTTCCGGTACCAGAACAGATATCGCATACCTTAGCGCTGGTGCCAGGACGACAGGTCGTGCCAAGGCAAGTAGCGCAGACAACGGCGGTATCAATGTCTAGCTTCTTTTCAGCACCGAAAACTACCTCAGCGAGGGTCAATTCGACACGGATTAGCGCATCCTGGCCGCGTTCGGCCATGGTGCGGGGTCCCCGCTGCCCACCACCGAAGAAATTCTCAAAAAGGTCGCCGAATCCAAAGCCGCCCATATCTCCAAACATCGAGCCGCCGTTATCGTATTGCGCTTTTTGATTCGGGTCGCTGAGCACCTCATAGGCGTGCGTAACCTGCTTGAATAACTCCTGCTCTTGTTCAGTTGGGTTCATATCCGGATGCAATTTGCGCGCTAATTTGCGATAGGCCTTCTTGATCTCATCTTGGCTTGCATCGCGGCTGACACCTAGAACTTGGTAGTGATCTTGCACTTAGTCCTCGGTTTCTTTCGATAACAGCTTAGATAGTGCTAAAACAGCTGCGAAGTTACGCGGATAATTCATTCTGGTAGGACCTACCACAGCAACCTTGGCAACTTCGGTGCCCTGGTTGGAGTATCCAGAGAAAAGCAGTGAG
>RHAS01000292.1 GCA_010028615.1 Actinomycetota bacterium | reverse complement strand
TTCGCGGTTCTTTTCTTTGGTCTTCTAGTAATGGAATTCGTTGCTGATCAACAGCAGTGGAATTTCCACCAACGTAAAAAACAAGGTAGGGCGGAAAAAGGCTTTTTAGATAAAGGCTTGTTTTCAGTTTCCAGGCACCCAAACTTTTTTGCTGAGCAGGGGCAGTGGTGGGTATTAGCACTCTGGGCTTTCGCTGTGGCGAACTTCTCCGAACCACAATACCTTGTTGGTGTTGTCCTACTTACTGCCCTTTTCTTAGGTTCGGCACGCTTTACCGAGCAAATCTCTCTGGGCAAGTATCCTGAATACAAGGAATATCAAGCAAAAGTTAGCATGATGATTCCTTGGTTCAGAAGTAAATAGCCCAAAGAGAGTTCTAGTTGTCAAAATACAGAGACCCGCTATTTGAAGCGATAGCTGTATTTGCACTTTTGCTCGGCATTACTTTTGCTACGGCATCGCCTGCCGAGACTATCGAGTCCAAGCCCGACCCGAAGCCGACAGTTGAGAAATCAAGTTATGTGGTACCTACTGGCGAGCCTGAAACCTTAGTTACTGGCCTAAAAGCCCCCTGGGAGATTGTTTTCCTGCCTGATGGTCAAGCCCTGGTTGATGAGCGTGACACTGGAACTATATTGCAGATTGGCACTGATCTATCTGTTACTAAAGTTGCCTTCACTAGAACTACTCCACCCTGTGAGAAATTCTGCGAAGGTGGAACCCTAGGTATGACGGTAGCTGCCGATCGACCCGAACAAAAGCTAAGTTTGTTTGTCTTTCTAACTACTAACAGCGATAACCGAATCTTGAAGTATGACTTAGATAAAGTCGAGGAAAACTGGCAGCTGAGCAATAAACGCGTCTTGGTAAAAGGTATCGATCGCAGTGGTAAGTCAACTACCCACAACGGTGGACGTCTGGCAATTGGGCCGGATAACAAGCTTTGGGTGAGCCTAGGGGATGCTGGGCAGTTAGCCGCTACTTCACAAAACTGGAACCGTCTAGGTGGCTCTATCCTTCGGGTTAATCTGGATGGGACTGTTCCAGCCGATAACCCAAATCCTGATTCATTTGTCTGGGCAAAGGGCTTAAGAGATACCCAAGGCATGGCCTGGGATAACTATGGAAATATGTGGTCCAC
>RHAS01000291.1 GCA_010028615.1 Actinomycetota bacterium | reverse complement strand
ATCTGTTTTTGAAAATGCACCCGATACGGACACAGCGTTGGCTAATAACCGGGACTGGGTCAGGCAGGTAATTGCTAGCGCTAATGCTCTGCAAGGAAAGCTACCGAGCCATGAAAAGCTAATGGCCAAGGCAAAGCAGGAGCTCTACGAGATCGAGCAGATGGTGCTTCGGGCGAAGGCGGCCAGTGCTGGTTGGGCGAAAAAGCCAGCCGATCGCAAGAAGGTTTTGCTTCAGGTAGGGGCAGAGCTAGCCAATAGTAGAGGGGATCTGTTGCCGGTGATGCTTGCTGAGGCTGGTAAGACAGTGGCTGAGGCGGATAGTGAGCTAAGTGAAGCCATCGACTTTGCTAATTTTTATGCTCACCAAATCGATGAATTACAAAAAATCCAAGCAATCGATGGAGTTACTTTCCTGCCGCACCAGGTAGTTGTGGTGACACCGCCGTGGAATTTTCCAGTGGCTATCGCAGCCGGTGGAGTGCTAGCCGCACTAGCATCAGGAGCTGCGGTGATCATCAAGCCGGCACCCCAGGTGGTCAATTGTGCTCTGGCCATGGTTGAGGTGCTCTGGCGAGCAGGTGTTCCAAAGCGATTGCTTCAGGTAGCGCTGGTGCCTGATAACCAACTTGGGCTTGCACTAGTTGGTCACCAAGATGTGGATTCGGTTATTTTGACCGGCTCATTTGAAACAGCGCAACTGTTTAAGAGCTATCGCTCGAGAACAAACCTGTTTGCTGAGACCAGCGGTAAAAACGCCATGGTGATTTCACCATTTGCTGATTTAGATTTAGCGGCTAACGATCTTGCTAAGAGCGCATTTGGACATGCCGGTCAAAAATGCTCTGCAGCAAGTTTAGGAATATTAATTGGCTCAGTTTATAGCAACAAGCAATTCTTGAAACAACTGGTTGATTGTGTCCAGTCAATGAAAGTTGACTATGCCTTAAACGCTGAAGCAAGTATCGGACCACTTATCGAGCTACCGAGTGCAAAACTTCAAAGAGCACTAACTACTTTGGATGAATCGGAGCGGTGGCTACTAGAACCTAAGCAATTAGATGACTCCGGAAGGTTGTGGCGACCTGGCATAAAAATCGGTGTCAAACCCAATAGTTTTTTCCATCAAACTGAAGTATTTGGTCCAGTACTTGGTTTGATGTTCGCAGAGA
>RHAS01000030.1 GCA_010028615.1 Actinomycetota bacterium | reverse complement strand
TCAATCGAGCCGAAGCGCTGGGCAAAATGGTGTTAGAGGAAACAGCGACAGAAGGGTAATCGATTCCGATTACGGTAAGGGAAGACTTGCCCCAGAGCCGATCCATGATGCTGCCCTCACCAATTTGACTAACACCTGGTAGCAAGCTGCTGTCGTTTCGAAGGTTTTCCTCGCTGTAAGGAAGTTCCTGGAAACTAATCGATTTCAACCCATCAATGGCCACGTTGCCCTGTTCGTCATGCAGTGAAGCCAAGACGCGGACCATCGGAATCATCGCATCTGGAACTGCCCCACCAAACATTCCGGAGTGAACAGCGTGCTCCATGGTCCTGATGGTGAAAATCTGGGTGACGTTGCCGCGAAGGCTCACTGTTAGGGCTGGGACATCTGGAGCCCAGTTCATCGAGTCAGCGACAATGATCACATCTGCGGCCAGTTTCTGCTGATTCTCATCTAGAAAAGCCCTAAAGGTTCTAGACCCAGCCTCTTCCTCGCCTTCAATAAATACCGATAGGCCAAGATCAAAATCTTCTCCCTGGCTGTCTCTAAGAGCCTCAATCGCCGCTATGTGAGCCATAATCCCAGCCTTGTCATCGGCCGCTCCACGACCAAAAATACGCCCGTCTTTGGCGGTTGGCTCGAAAGCAGGACTTTCCCAGAGAGCTTCATCGCCCGGTGGCTGAACATCGTGGTGCGCGTAAAGCAAGACGTGAGGTTTTCCGTTTTTAGCTGCTCGGTGCGCCAAAACTGCAGGCGAACCAGGCTTTCCATCGACCGAGGCAGTCTTGATTTCAACCGAATCAAAGACGCCAGTGTCCTCGAATAACTTGGCTACCGCCTCAGCGCTTCGGTCAAGGTTTGCAGGATCAAAAGCTTCCCAGGCAATTCCTGGTATTCGAACTAGTTGTCCAAGGGTGGCTACCCGGTTGTGAAAGGTCTCGTCGATGAGTGTTTTGGCCTGTTCAGTGATTTCAGGCTTAGCCGAGAGATTATTTGCGGTGTCTTGCTTCAGAGAGAATGTCATGAGAGTAATCTAATTCAGGCAACCTCTATTTTTAGGATTTTATGAGCGACTCGAAAAAAGATTCAGAAGCTAAGCCAACTGGCAAAGGCAGGCCGACTCCAACTCGAAAAGAGCGCGAGAAAGCTAACATTCGTCCATTAGTTGGTAAAAAGAGCAAAGAGGCTATTGCAGACGCTCGGGCTAAGCAGGCAGAAGCGCGAAAGAAGGCTAGAGCCGCGATGCTCTCCGGTGACGAGAAATACCTGCTGGGCAGGGATCGTGGCCCTCAGCGCAGAATAGCCCGAGATGTTCTAGATAACCGAGTTACCTTCATTGAAGGTTTATTGCCGATGATGATCGTGTTCATGCTATTTACCGTGGTAAATGACAACACTGTTCAAAACGTCATCACCATAGTGATGATTACCGCATTGGTGATCTCGGCTATCGAGACTGCGCTACTAAACCGGATAGTTAAAAGACGAATCCACGAAAGTTTAGGAGAGAACACTCCTTTGCAGCGTGGTAACTGGTTTTACCTTTTTACTCGCGGTATGCAGCCAAGACCGCTTCGCATTCCTAAACCTGCGCCTAGAAGACAAAAGAAAAAGAAATAGATCTAACCGGACCCAAAAGGTCAACAAAAAATGAACCACAAGTTCACAAAGGAGTTAACTGTGGCGGACAAGAGTGATCTGCGACTTACGGAATTAGTCCATCAGGTTGTTACTGCAATCGAGTCAGATAAGCAAAGCTACGGCGAATTTGAAACTCACCCAAGCGTAAAAATCGACCAAAGCAGAGTTTCTGAAGTTCTTAAAGAACTAACCGACCGATTAGAAAATAACTTCCCTTACTTTCATCCAAGTTACGCAGCTCAAATGCTGAAATCCCCTCATCCAGTTGCTATTGCGGCCTACCTTGCCACAATGATGATTAATCCTAATAACCATTCGATTGACGCCTCCCCCGCAACCACGCAAATGGAGCGCGAGGTACTGCGTCAAATGGCAGCGATGTTTGAATATCCAGAAGAGTTTTTAGGACACCTAACCTGGAGCGGGACTACAGCCAACTTAGAGGCGCTTTGGATTGCCAGAGAGTTACAGCCCAGCAAAAAGATCGCGCATTCCGCTGATGCCCACTACACTCACTCGAGAATGTCGGAAGTGCTTGGCACGACAAACGTTTCAATAGCTACCGAGGCCGATGGCCGAATGTCGCTCGACGCACTTGAGAAAGAGCTAAAAACCGGTGAAATCGGAACAATTGTTGCAACAATGGGAACCACTGGTCTAGGAGCTGTCGATCCACTTGCTGACATTATCAATTTGGCAAGAACTTATAACGCCAGAGTTCATGTCGACACCGCCTATGGTGGTTTTTTCAAACTGATTGCAGCGAATCATCTAGATCCAGAAACGGCTAGGCACTTCGCAGCGCTTAAAGATGCCGACTCAATTGTGGTTGATCCGCACAAACATGGCCTGCAGCCATATGGCAGTGGAGCTGTTTTCTTCAAAGATATTTCTATCGGCAAGTTCTACAAACATGATTCGCCATACACATATTTCATTTCTGATGATCTTCACTTTGGTGAAATCCAACTTGAGTGCTCTAGAGCTGGTGCATCAGCAGCAGCTATTTGGGCAACCTTACAAATCTTCCCGCTAACCGAGCAAGGTCTCGGTTCAGTTCTTATCCCCACCAGAAATGCCGCGAAGAACTGGTATGACCTGCTTATCGACTCAGAGGTGCTGCAGCCCTACCAAAAACCGGAGTTAGACATTCTCACCTACCTGCCAAGAGTAAACAGCATGGCTAAGCTCGATGAGATTTCTCACGAACTTCTAGTACAACTAGGAAATGGACCAAGGCAGCAGCAGATGCATATCGCAACATACGTTGTGAAACCAAATCAGTTGGCTCAGCGTGGTTTTGTTTTTGAAGAGGATGCAAAAACTGCCAGAATTCTAAGAAGTGTGCTGATGAAACCAGAACATGAAACCTGGGTGCCAAAGCTGCACGAAAGAATCGAATCATTAGCCGCAGAATTACTAGGCTAACTAAAAAGAAAAGAGAGTCAGAATGAAATACAGGTACCTAGGCAATAGCGGTTTCAAAGTGAGCGAACTGGTTTATGGAAACTGGTTGACCCACGCCAGCCAGATCGAAAACGATAGGGCTATCTCAACAGTTAAAGCGGCCTTAGACGGAGGAATAACTTCATTTGACACCGCAGATGTTTATGCCAATCAAGCAGCCGAAGTAGTTCTTGGCGAGGCCTTGAAAGGTCAGCGTCGAGAAGGTATCGAGGTGTTCACCAAGGTCTATTGGCCTGTTGCCCAGAGAATGCCAAACGATACTGGGCTCTCCCGCAAACACATAATGGAATCAATCAATGGATCACTAAAGCGCTTGCAAATGGATTATGTCGATTTGTATCAGGCTCACCGCTTTGATGTTGAGACCCCGCTTGAAGAAACAATGCAGGCTTTTGCAGATATTGTTCGTCAAGGCAAAGCTCTCTACATCGGTGTGTCAGAGTGGAACGCTGAGCAAATTAGAGCAGGTGTTGCCTTGGCAAAGCAGATGGGCTTCCAGCTAATTTCAAGCCAGCCACAGTACTCAATGCTCTGGCGAGTAATTGAGGCGGAAGTAATTCCTGCTTGTGAAGAATTAGGTGTCAGCCAAATTGTGTGGTCACCGATGGCACAGGGTGTGCTCACCGGTAAGTATCTACCTGGTCAACCGGTTCCAGCCGGCTCCAGAGCGGCCGATGATCGAGTAAACAGCTTTATTCAAAAGTGGCTAAGCGAAGATGTTTTGACTCGGGTTCAACAGCTAAAGCCTCTTGCCGACGAACTTGGAATCACTATGGCCCAGTTTGCACTTGCTTGGGTGCTGCAAAACAAAAACGTTTCTAGCGCAATCGTGGGTGCTACCTCACCAGAACAAATCTCTAGCAACATCGATGCAGTCGGAGTTGAAATCCCTCAAGAAATTATGGACAAGGTGACTGAAATCCTAGCTCCGGTAATTGTTAGTGACCCAAGCGAAACTAGAGCACCAGAAGCACGTTTAGTTTAACTTTCGTGCCCAGAGCGGGCCGAAGTAAACAAAACCAGTGTATCCCTGAACCAAGTCAGCTCCAGCGGAAATTCTCTGGCTTACCTGCTGATGTGTCTCAACCCCACCGACGGAAATTACGACCAGGTCTTTGCCGAAGTTTTTTCTAATCAGGCTGAGCACGGCAAGTGATCGTTCATTTAATGGAGCTCCCGATAGCCCGCCGTCACCACTTTTAGTCACAGTTTGTTTATCAGTAGCTAAATTGTCTCGACCAATTGTGGTGTTGGTTGCGATAACTCCAGCTAGACCGAGATCTTTTGCTAACTTACAAATTTGCAAGATGTCCTCATCCAGCAAATCTGGGGCGATTTTCACTAAAACCGGTTTTCCTTGAGCTTCATTGATTACCGCCTGCAAGATTGGCTTTAGCGCTTTTGTTTCCTGCAGTGCTCGAAGACCTGGGGTGTTTGGCGATGAAACGTTCACAGCCAGGTAATCGGCGTATGGAGCCAGTAATTTCGCGCTGGTGCGATAATCAGCCTCCGCCTGATCGATGGGCACAATTTTGCTCTTGCCGATATTGACGCCAATAATCGGAAGCTTCGCTTTGGTTTTTCTCAGCTGACGTAGGCGTTCAGCAATTACATCGGCACCATCGTTGTTAAAACCCATCCGGTTTATAAGTGCTCTGTCTTTCTTTAGGCGAAATAGCCTCGGTTTTGGATTTCCGGGTTGCGCTATTGCTGTTACAGTACCAACCTCGACATGGGAGAAACCCAACTCCCCCAGCGCTCGAATCGCAATTGCGTTTTTATCAAATCCAGCGGCTAATCCGAATGGGCCGTTGAAATCAAGCCCCATCACAGAGATTTTTTTAAAGTTTTTTCTGGGCAGTAATTTAGTTAGCCTCACCGACGAGGCTGCACGTACCGCAAACATCCCCAGATGATGAGCAAACTCTGGATCCAATCGACTCAGTATTAGTCGGAAAATTATGCGATAGAGCACGAGAATAGGTTACCTTCAGTTTAAGAAAAGGGCCGACTCCTTGACTTAGGAGCCGACCCAAATTCTTTTAGTGTTTAGCTACAACCGCTGGTCGATCCGCAGCCTTCGCAGACGTGGCATGAACCAGAAGGTCTCATCTTGATTCCACAGTTGAAGCACAACGGTGCATCAGACTCGGTTCCCTGCAGCATCTCAAAAAGTTCTGCTGACGAGTGAACTTGGCGCTGTTCCGTCTTTACTTCCTCAACCTGAAGCTCAATGACCGCTGGCTTTTCGATTACAGTGTCTTGAACTTCTGGCTCAGCAACTGGAGCAGCTGACTGTGGGTAGTTACCAGAGGCATCCAATGCCTGTGCTCGTTCACTGGCGGTGCTAATTCCCAAAGCCTGGCGAGTTTCGACCGGTAGGTGGTCGATAGCTAGGCGGCGGAAAATGTAGTCCATCAGCGACTTAGCCATACGGATGTCTTTGTCATCAGTCAAACCAGCAGGCTCGAATGAGACGTTGGTGAACTTCTGGACGTAAGTCTCTAGCGGAACTCCATACTGAAGACCGATGGAAACGGCGATCGAGAATGCATCCATGACACCGGCAAGGGTTGATCCCTGCTTACCTAACTTCAGGAACACCTCACCGAGGACGCCATCTGGGTAAGTTCCCGCCGTCATGTAACCCTCAGCGCCACCAACAGTAAACGAGGTGGTTGATGACGGGCGTGACTTCGGTAGACGCTTGCGAACTGGGTGTGAAAGGTCAGAGGCAGCCTCTGGAGCTGGCTTTGACTCTGTCTTAGCCTTGGCATCGCTAAGCGGCTGGCCAACCTTACAGTTGTCGCGGTAGATGGCCAAAGCCTTCAGACCCATCTTCCATCCCTGGAAGTAGATCTCCTTGACCTCGTCAACGGTTGCCGTTTCTGGCATGTTTACGGTCTTCGAAATTGCTCCTGATAGGAATGGCTGAACAGCTGCCATCATTCGCACGTGACCCATAGGCTCAATCGCTCTAATTCCGACGGCTGTGTCGAAGATTGCATAGTGCTCTTGCTTTAGGCCCGGAGCGTCCACCACGTGGCCGTTAGCGCCGATGTAATCAACGATGGCTTCAATGGTCTCCTGAGAGTAGCCGAGGCGGTGCAGGGCAAATGGGATGGTCTGGTTGACGATCTGCATCGAGCCACCAGTAGAGAGCTTCTTGTACTTGACCAACGAGAAGTCAGGCTCGATACCTGTGGTGTCACAGTCCATCATGAAGCCAATAGTTCCGGTTGGAGCTAGCAAGCTTGCCTGCGCGTTACGCCATCCGTTGCGAGAACCAATTTCGGTGTTCAAAGCCCACTGCTTGGTAGCAGCTTCTAGAACAGCGCGGTCAACTTCGGTTACCGCACGCAAAGTTGCGTTAGCAGCTTCATGCTTGCGCATGATTCGGTCGTGACCTGCCTTGTTCTGTGGGTAGCCTTCGTAGGTGCCTACCACGCCAGCAAGTTCTGCTGATCTACGGTACGCAGCACCAGTCATCAAAGATGTGATTGCTGCAGCTAGTGCCTGGCCTTCGGTTGAGTCGTAAGGTAGACCGATTGCCATCAACAAGGCACCTAAGTTGGCATAGCCGATACCTAGCTGACGGAAGGCACGAGTGGTCTCACCGATCTTCTCTGTCGGGAAGTCAGCAAAGCAAATCGAGATGTCCATCGCGGTGATGATCAACTCAGAGGCCTTGGTGAAACGCTCTGCATCGAACGAACCATCTGGGTTTAGGAACTTGAGAAGGTTCAAGCTCGCTAGGTTACATGATGAGTTGTCTAGGTGCATGTACTCGGAACATGGGTTAGAAGCGGTGATGCGACCTGATTCCGGAGTTGTGTGCCAGTCGTTGATGATGTCGTCATACTGGATGCCTGGATCAGCACATGCCCAAGCGGCCTGTGCAATCTTGTCCCAAAGTTCTAGGGCATCAACTTCTTCGATTACTTCACCAGAGGTGCGCGCGCGAAGACCAAACTTGGTGCCGTGCTCGACAGCTCGCATGAATTCTTCATTGACACGAACCGAGTTGTTAGCGTTCTGGTATTGGACGGAGTTGATGTCTTTTCCACCAAGCTCCATATCGTAACCAGCGTCACGTAGAACACGGATTTTGTCTTCTTCGCGTGCCTTGGTGTCGACAAACTCTTCAATGTCTGGGTGATCAACATCAAGAACAACCATCTTCGCGGCGCGGCGGGTTGCACCACCGGACTTGATGGTTCCTGCAGATGCGTCAGCACCGCGCATGAACGATACTGGGCCAGAAGCCGAACCACCTGAAGAACGCAGTAGTTCCTTCGAGGAACGGATTCTAGAAAGGTTCAGACCTGCTCCAGAGCCACCCTTGAAGATCATTCCCTCTTCGCGGTACCAGTTCAAAATGGATTCCATCGAGTCGTCCACCGACAAAATAAAGCAGGCTGAAACCTGCTGAGGACTCGAGGTACCAACGTTAAACCACACTGGTGAGTTGAAAGAGAAGACCTGGTTTAGCAGCATGAAAGTTAGTTCGTGCTCGAATACTGTAGCGTCTTCTTCGGTAGCGAAGTAGCCGTGATCACGACCGCCTTGAGTGTAAGTCTTCACTACACGGTCAATAAGCTGACGCAAACTGAACTCGCGAGCAGGAGTTCCCATAGCGCCACGGAAATATTTTGTGGTCACGATGGTAGAGGCGTTCAAGCTCCAAAACTCTGGGAACTCAGCTCCTCGTTGCTCGAAAATGGTTTCACCAGTTTTCCAGTTTGTCTGGACTACATCACGGTGCTCCCAGGTGACTTGATCGTAAGGGTGTACTCCCTCAGTTGTGTAGATGCGCTCAATCTTGAGACCCTTACGTCCCTGACTAGCCGCACCGGCGTCGGTGTAAGCCGATGTGTCGGTCATTTGTTGCCTTTCTTCTCTTCTTTTATTTTTAATTTTTGGTTTCTAACGTCACCGGCTAGGCCGATGGCGAAGTCTGATCTTCCCGCTCTAACTTCAAGATGGTTATAGCCGCCTCAAAGTCCTCCAGTGTGTCCCATTCCTGGTAAACACTGGCAAATCTCATAAATGCCACTTCATCGAGCTTTCTGAGCGGTTCTAGGACTGTCTCTTATA
>RHAS01000290.1 GCA_010028615.1 Actinomycetota bacterium | reverse complement strand
TGGACTGAGGCTATGTTCAATAGGATCTCCTGCAACGCTAAGGAACTTATCAGTCATCCCAACCTGGGTTTTCTTTCATCCATTTCAGCCACTGCGCAACAGCCTTTAGGTGTTCGCTGTAGGTATTTGAGAAAACAGTCTCGCCAGTTTTCAAATTCACTGTGCAGAAGTAAAGCCAGTCACCTTCTGCAGGATTTAGTGCTGCGTCGATTGCCAGCGCACCTGAACCGGCTATTGGGCCAATAGGAAGTCCGGCGTAAAGGTAGGTGTTGTACTTATTTGGATCTGCTCGTTCGGCATCAGATGTATAGATGTCTTCACTACCAACACCATAATTTACTGTTGCATCCGATTGGAGTGGCATTCCAATAGCAAGTCTGTTTGTGAATACCCGCGCAACTTTATAGAAATCTTCAGTGGCTCTAGCTTCAGATTGAATAACAGAGGCTAATGTAAGTGTCTTGTGCCACTTGTTCTTAGGTACAGAATCCGAAATCAACTGATCTTTGGTTCTATCAACCATGATTGTCATTATTTCGTCCGCGGATAGGTCTGGTGCGAATTCGTACGTGGCCGGATATAAATAGCCTTCAAGAGAGGGTGCCGCCGATGGTATTTCGAAGCGTTCTAAATTCTTAGCCGCTTCTTCAAACTCGGTAACTGTGAGTCCAGTTTTACTTGCGAGAATCTTAAAAACACTTTTAAGACGAAGCCCTTCTGGAATCGTTACACGCTCAACCTGAATGTTCTCGGGATTAGCAAGAATCTCTAGGGCTCTCCCTGTACTAATTTCCTTGGGAACTAGGTATGTGCCAGGGTAAAAAACTATGTTCGCTGCATAGATTTTGCGGAGAGTAACTGAAAGTGTTTTGGTTATTCCAAGCTCGACCAGGTTCTTGGCAATATCTTCACCGTCTTGACCTGGTTCAATGACGAATGCAATTTTTGTCGTTCCAGAACCGCTGTATTCAGCTCCACTTAGCTGGTCTGCAAAATCTCTCAGCTGGGTCCTAAAGGTAAACGTTATGGAAACGGCAATAAGTATCGAAACGGCAGTGACAATCAAAATTTGCTTCTTACGTGACTGCCTTGTTCTTGGACGAAGTTCACTCACTAGTTTCAACCCACTTGCCGATTGGCTCACCTGGAATATTGCCTGTGTTACGTTC
>RHAS01000289.1 GCA_010028615.1 Actinomycetota bacterium | reverse complement strand
TTAATCTAGCTTAAGCTAAGTTATTTATTTGCGACCTGCTAAATAAAAAAGAAAAAGGCTCCCATTGAGAGCCTTTTTCAAATCTAATCAGGTAGAGATTAGTTAGCGTAGCTAGAAGAAGGACGATAAGAACCGGTAAGAACACCAAGTCCGTCAACTTCCATTGTAATGTACTGAGTTTCAGGATGCCATCCAGCTTCAGTGATAGCATAACGAGACTTCATACCGATCTTTGGAGAGAAGGTTCCCTCAGCGATGGTCTGCAGAGACTCAGCCATGATATATGGTAGGAATTTAACACCAGGCTCCTCATCAGCACCCTTACGACCGATGTGAATGCGCTTGTCAGAGAACTTCAGGTTAGGATCAACGTATACAGTCAGACCGTGAACTTTACCAGCAGGGTAGAGTTGACCAGCGGTTGAAGGCAGATCGTTGTTGAACGGCGCGAAAGAGTATCCAGCCACATCAGCAAGAGCAGAAGCAACGCGGCCGTTAGTTACGATGTAAGTACCAGCTCCGAAACGACCACGGTGATAGATCAAGTTAGCCATTTCAAGAATTTTGGTTACAACGCGACGCTGTAGAGTTGAGGTGTTTTCGAAACCAGTAGAACCAACGGTTAGGTCGACGTTACAGATGCTCGGAGAACCGGAATTACCTTCAATAAGCTCGATTGCAGCAGCATGGTTCTTACCAAGAGCAAGAACGCGATCTACGATCTTCTTGTTGATTGACTGGGCAAGCTCGTTAACTGCAACGTTCTCAAGCATTGAGATAACGTCGAAGTTCCAAACACGGTTAAGATCCTGGATCTGCTCAACTGTAGCAGAGATCGCGACTTGATCGCCTTTTGCTTCGATGAACTTGGTGAACATGCGAAGACCCATTTGACGGAAGCGAGAAGCTTCGGACTCAGAACGGGTCATGCCTTCCATTTCCAGACCAGTAGAACCCAAGAAAGGTCCAGTAACATCGGATGCTTCAGTGATTCCGGAACCAGTCCACTTATCATCGCTCAGAGAAGTGAATCCAGAAATATGGTTTTCAAGAGCAGAAACTAGTTCGAATTTCTCAGTTGTTGCGAAAGCAAACAGACCAGCACCAGTTACTGCATACGCGCCGTTGCTAATTGCAGAAACAGCTTTAAGAACTGGAGAACCGACCAT
>RHAS01000288.1 GCA_010028615.1 Actinomycetota bacterium | reverse complement strand
GTCTTACCCTCAGGGTCTGTTACAACAGCTATACCTCGATGCCAGGACTCAACGAGGTTCCCTCTGGTCACTACCGCTAGTTCAACAAAGTCTTTAGTGCTGGCAGCTATTGCATCGATTATTTGTTGGTTGCTGCTCATTTTATGAACTTATCTAGTTGGTATTCGGACTTAATTCTTCGAACCGTGCCGGTTACACTTCGCAGAATTATGCTATCGGTTTCAATAATTGAACCCTTGCGCCTGACCCCAGAGAGCATTGAACCATCGGTGATACCGGTTGCAACAAACAAGGTGTTATTGCTGTTCACCATTTCATCTGCTTCATAGACGTAATCTAATTTCAAACCTTTAGCCAAAGCTTTTTCGGCTTCTTGCTCGTCTCTGGGGGAAAGAGTTCCTTGGATAAAACCGCCCAATGCCTTGATAGCACAAGTGGTAACTATTCCTTCGGGGGATCCTCCGATGCCGACACAGATATCTATTCTGGAACTCTCCATAGCTGCCTGAATACCACCTGCTACATCGCCATCTAAAAGTAGTCTGGTGCTTGCGCCAGCTGCTCTGATCTCCTCAATCAATTTCTCGTGTCTAGGTCTATCTAAACAAGCGACCACAATCTCGCTCACATCTTTATTGGTCGCCTTAGCCAAAAGTCTGATGTTCTCAGCAATCGGTAAACGGATATCTAAAAGACCTACCCCTGCTTTACCGGCAACAAGCTTGTTCATGTAGTAGACGGAGGAAGCATCAAGCATCGCTCCACGATCGGTGACAGCAATCACACTTAGCGCATTCTGCCTTCCGGCTGCCGCAAGGGATGTTCCATCGATTGGATCGACTGCGATATCACACATCGGACCTTGCCCGGACCCGACCAATTCGCCATTAAAGAGCATCGGGGCATTATCTTTTTCACCTTCACCGATAACTACAATTCCCTGCATATCTACGGTGGCTAGAAAGCTTCGCATGGCGTCAACGGCAGCTCCGTCAGCGGCATTCTTGTCGCCTCTACCAATGAAATTTCTGGCTGTGATGGCCGCAGCCTCGGTTGCTCTAACCAGCTCAAGGCCTAGGTTTCTATCTGGCCTTAGTTGTTTGACAAACTGCTGGTGAGTCAAGCAATCTCCTTTGATTACTTCCATACTAAACCTCAGTTTTCAGACCA
>RHAS01000287.1 GCA_010028615.1 Actinomycetota bacterium | reverse complement strand
AACTTTTTCATGATGTTTAACTGATATGGATCAAGAACTACAAGCCTATTACGAAGATCGTTTTGCAATGATGGCAACAAAAGGTTGGAAAGATTTGCAAGAAGACCTTGACAAAATGATAAAAGTACTGCATAATGTTTCAATTATTCAGGATGAGAAAGACCTTTGGTTTAAAAAAGGTGAACTTTCCATCCTTACGTGGCTACAAACCTTAAAACAGGTCAGCGAAAGAGCGTACGAGGAATTGAATGAAAAGAATCTATGAATACGCCTGTGAGAACGGGCATAGAAAAGACGCACTAACTGATTATGAGACGGTTAGTGTACCTTGTGAGTGCGGAAAGGCAGCTTTCCGTGCTCTTTCAGCTCCAGCAATCAAGCTAGAAGGGTGGTCAGGGAGTTTCCCTGGTGCGGCAAACAAATTTGATCGCAGGCATCGTGATAAATTGAAAGCAGAGCAAAAAGCCAACTCATAAGCCATTGTGCCGAGTTGATCTCCTACAACCGAAAGCGGCAGGAAAAGGAAAATTATGTTAATTGATGTTGAAGACGAGAAGCCTAATGAAATTCAGGCCGAGGAAGCAAAACTAGACGATCTCGTTCAAGATGCTTCTGACAATGACATTCCCGAAACTTATCGGGGGAAATCCTTGTCTGAAGTTATTAAGATGCACCAAGATGCCCAACAAATGATTGGGAAGCAGGCGCAAGAGGTTGGCGAAGTTCGCAAATTAGCCGATGAGTTAATTAAGCAGACCTTGCCGAGTAAACAACAATCGCATAATGTCGAGGTGGAACCAGAGGTTGATTTCTTTGAAAATCCACAGAAAGCGGTTTTAAGGACTGTTGATTCACATCCTGATGTTGTTGCGGCGCGTCAAGCTACGCAAGAGTTCAAAAGGATGCAAGTTCAGCAAAAGCTATCCACAGAACATCCTGACTACGGGCAGATTGTTCAAGACCCTGAGTTTGTCAACTGGATCAAATCCAGCCCTGTCAGAGTCGGGTTATATGTGAAGGCTGATTCTGAGTTTGATTTTGACAGTGCAAATGAACTGATTAGCACTTACAAGACCATTAAAGGTGTCAAGGCAAAGCAGACTGAACAAACAGGTGAAACTGTCAGGAAGCAGAACATGGCAGCGGCAGGTGTGGATGTAGGTGGTTCTG
>RHAS01000286.1 GCA_010028615.1 Actinomycetota bacterium | reverse complement strand
GAAACCTAGTTTGCTCTTGCCCTCCAATAGAGGCTTTTGCAAACTAAATTTTTGACTCGTTTGAGGTAAGTCGCTGAGCGAAGTAAATCGGGATAATCGATACAACAACCATAAAGACAGCCACCACATTTACTATTGGCGCTTTACCAGGTCTGAACATATTGTTCAGTATCCAGATCGGCAAAGTTTCACTTCCCGCTCCTGCAGTGAAAGTGGTCACAATAATCTCATCGAAGCTCAATCCGAAAGCTAGCAATCCACCAGCAACCAATGCCGAGAGCATCTGCGGCAAGGTGACCAATCGGAAAGTTGTGAATACCCCGGCACCTAAATCGGCAGAGGCCTCCTCCATGTTTTTTCCCATTCGGTTGAGCCTTGCCAATGCATTGTTGTAAACAGTGACAATACAAAACGTTGCGTGAGCAACAATCAGGGTAATCATCGACAACTGGAAGCCTAGGATTGTGCGAAAGGCGTTGTTTAGAGCTATACCAGTGACGATGCCTGGAAGGGCAATCGGCAGGATTATCATCAGGCTTACAGCATTTCTGCCAAAAAACTTATAGCGCGACAAGGCCATTGCCAAAAGTGTGCCAAGAACAAGCGCAATTATTGTTGCTGCACTAGCAACCATCAAGCTAGTTAGTAGTGCATCAATAAGTCCGGTTGATTGAGATGCCTTCTGCCACCAGAGCAAGGTGAAAGAAGGTGGCGGCCAATCCATATTCATACTTGAATTGAAAGAATTTACTAGCACAACCAAAAGCGGCAAATAAATAAAGGTCAAGATCAGACTGGTTATTGAAACAAGAAGGTATTTCGCCGGCTTTGAGATTCTCATAGATTATCCAACGCTCCAGTTTTTCTAACAGCAGTTAGATAGCCAAACATAATTACCACTGGCACCAGTGCAATCGCTGCAGCCAAAGGTAGATTGTTGGCAACACCAACGTTGCTATAAACCAGGTTGCCTAGCATCTGGCTTGCGCCACCGACGATGTTAATTGTGATGTAATCACCAAGGGTGAGCGAAAAGCTAAAAATAGAGCCAGCCACGATTCCCGGCAAGGCTAGGGGCAATACAACCTTGCGAAGGGTAGTTAGAGTTTTAGCTCCAAGATCGCTGGAAGCTTCAAGTAAATTGTTCGGGACTCTTTCGAGGCTGGCATAA
>RHAS01000285.1 GCA_010028615.1 Actinomycetota bacterium | reverse complement strand
AACACGTCCACTTGGATCCAGGGACTCAGAGAAGTATCCATAACCGCCGCCGGAACCTCGCCTTACTTTTCCTCCAGCAACAGCAGGTATATAAATAGATGCGTCTTCTACTGCACCTTTAGCGAATCGATTCTTGCCTATAAAAGGTGTAAAGTAATCTAGTGATTGCCATCCAGTATGTTTACTGTGTCCGTGTGCAGCAGCAGCCCTTTCGAATAGATCTATTTTTGCAGCCAAATCCGCATCTAAATCCCAAGTTCGGCCAGAAACCGCAGCATTAGAAAATTCAATTCTTCTTCCAATTGATTTATTTTGTCTTGCAATAGCATCAACCATCTTTACCTTTTCAGCAATAGGTAAAGATTGCAAAAGTTGTAAATCTTGATGATAAGGAGTTCCGCTACCGCCTTTTCCTGGTGGGGCAGTGAATCCAGATCTTTCTGTGTAATACGACATTATTGTTTTCTTTTTATTCTAAAACTAAAAACCCCTGGTTTCCCAGGGGCAGTAAGGAGATGTAGTTTAGATGCGGATCAGATCAGCGGCAAAAACGGAGTCCCAATCAACTCGACGAATTTGACGCAACTGGTCGAGATTACTGAATCTTTCACCGGAAAGTGACAGTTGTAAATCTTTAATCTCTCGAGCAGTCTTTAATCCAATTCCTTTGATATGATCTGCAATCATCTGTGCCGTAGCACCGTTGATATTGAGACGCGTATCAGGAGGAAAGTTGCGAGGTTCTTCGTTAGCTGCTTTGTCTTTTACCTGAAGAGTTTTTACCTTCTTCGTTGCTGGCTCATCAGGAGAGAGTTCGGTTCGATAAGCGGTATAAAGACGACCATCTTGATCTTCGACCATGAACCAATCGCCATTATCCCATTCGCTAATGATTCGAACTCTTGCTCCTGTTTTGCGGTGACGATGAAGAATCTCTTCAGAGAGAACAGACATAGGACCAGAAAATGTATCTGGTCCTAGTTTAACCTAATCAGCTAACAGTGCGACCCAGGAGGTAGCCATCGATGTCCTCGTAGCCAGGTGCCTCATCAGGTTGGATGTAGCACACTTCAACCACGAAGTAACCGGTGCGACCAGCGGACTTGTCGGCATCGGAAAGATACCAACCACCTGCAGTACCGCTGGTAACGGTAGCAGAAGTGCGCGAGAA
>RHAS01000284.1 GCA_010028615.1 Actinomycetota bacterium | reverse complement strand
AAAAGCTAAATCGTGATTTGGCATCGGTTGATCCAGCATCGCTGCACTTTGGATTAGACAGCAGAATTGGCTCGGCAAAACAGACAGTCAGCGATCTAGCTAACGCGAGCGCCAGGATTACTCCAATAGTTCAGGTCGGCACTGTAGTTCTAGAACAACCAGAGAGTAAGCGCTGGTTTGTGGCAATCCAGAATTTATCTGAGCTTCGCGGTACCGGTGGTATTACCGGAGCGTACGCGGTGCTCAGCACTAAAAATGGCAAGGTCAAGCTAGATGAGTATGGCTCAGATAAGACCTTGCTCAAGATGGGTGCCATCAACTACAAGAATTACCCAGAAGAACTTAGAGATATCTGGGGAGTCGATCTAGCCGACTGGCGAGATATCAACGCTTCAGCCCACGCTCCATACGCTGCCCGGCTGATGGCTGATGGCTGGCAGCAAAAGCGTGGTCAAACAATTGACGGTGTGCTCTTTGTTGGTCAAGGTGTGGTCAGTGAGCTATCCGGTGCGGTAGGGCCTATAACTGTCCGCGGTGTGAGCGTTGAGCCAAGTAATGTGATTGACTTCCTCTCTAAAGATATCTATGCCAAATTCACCAACGTGGCTGTCAAAGACGCGGTGGTTGGTGAGCTAGCTAAAGAAATGTTTAGTCGCTTGGTCTCTGGCAAGGTAAGCGCCAGCGGTTTCCTAAAATCTGCTGCTGAAGACCCAACCGGTGATCGCATCATGGCTTGGTCTGCAGATAAAGAAGTGCAGAAGCTTTTCTCTAACTATCGAGTTAGTGGCGAAGTTAGCGAAAAGTTTGGTCCTAATGTTTTGGTAACAGTAAACAATGCTGGCGGTAACAAACTTGATGCCTATACCTTTGTCGATATCGAGTATGTCCTTGGTATTTGTAATGTTGATACCTTTACCGGTTACCAGGGTAGAAAAAGCCGCGTAACCGTTGAGATAGAAAACACCGCTCCGACTAGCGGATTACCTGCATATGTTGATTTGCGTCTAGATGACCAATTTGGTGAGGCCAGACCTAAAGGTTCTAACCGAGAGTTAGTAACCATCTACGGTCCAGTTGGTTCTGAATCAGAGAAGATTACCGTAAACGGTGAAGAAGAATTTGTATCTATCGGTACTGACCGCAATAGACCGATCTGGGTCTTTGAGGTTACCCTGCTAGCTGG
>RHAS01000283.1 GCA_010028615.1 Actinomycetota bacterium | reverse complement strand
GACATTACAGCCAAAGCGATTTCTAGTTCTGCTTCGGGGAAATCCTTGGCTAGTTCTTTCTTGACTCGACTTTCCAGTTCATCCTTCATCGGACAGTGAGCCACGGTCAGTTTCACAGTCACCTGAATGCTGTTAGCGCTACCCGAAATAGCACCCACCATGCCGAGATCTGTAATTGGGCGATTTAGTTCCGGATCGTAAACGCGCTCAAGCGCTTTTAGAACCAAATCTTCAAAGGATCTCATTTGGCCTTGTCTTCAGATGAGTTCTGTTTCTTCATTTCCTCGAGCAATTCCTCGAGCATCTCTCGAAGTTCATCCCTGACAAATTCTTTGGTAGCAACTTCTTCCATAGCTAAGCGAAGGGCAACAACCTCTCGAGCTAGATACTCGGTGTCAGCTAGGTTTCTTTCTGCTCGCTGGCGATCCTGCTCAGTCTTCACTCGGTCACGGTCATCCTGGCGGTTCTGCGCCAACAGAATTAGTGGTGCTGCGTATGAAGCCTGGAGTGAAAGAAGCAAAGTTAGCAGTGTGAAATTTGTTGCTCTGGGGTCGAAAGCAACACCGGCTGGCATTACCGTGTTCCAGACCAGCCAAACAATACAAAATACGGTTAGCCCAATCAGGAAGCCACCGGTACCTAGGGCACGTGCGAAAGCTTCAGATGCACGACCGAAGCGTTCTCTATCAATCTTTGGAACCAGCGACTTACGCTTGGCTGACATAGGAGTATCCAGTCCTTGGCGCTTTTCTGCCATTAGATACCTCCTTCGTCTTCCGTTCTCCAGTCATCAGGTAATAGGTGATCCAAGACGTCATCAACAGTCACGACACCAATCAGGTGGTTTTCTTGATCAACCACCGGTAAAGCCACAAGGTTGTAGTTGGCTAGGGTTCGGTGGATTTTAGAAATATGTGTGTGTGGGCTAACCGGCTCAACGTCCGTGTCCAGAATCGTTCCTAGTCTCTCATGCGGAGGGTATCTAAGCAACTTCTGAAAATGAACTAAACCAAGGTAACGTCCGGTTGGGGTTTCAAAAGGAGGCAGAGTCACAAACACAGATGCAGCCAGTGCTGGTGCCACTTCCTTTCTTCTGACCAAAGCTAAAGCCTCAGCAACCGTAGCATCAGATGAACAAATCACCGGCTCGGTTGTCATCAGACCACCAGCGGTCAGTTCATCAAACTGCATGAGTC
>RHAS01000282.1 GCA_010028615.1 Actinomycetota bacterium | reverse complement strand
AGCGTCCATAAAAACGGAGAAGTTCCAGCAAATCTAATTGCAAAACCTGGTGCAAAAAACAATAACGGATTACCCCAAGATGTTCCCTGGGTTGTTATTGACGACGATAAGAAGAAGAATGAAGAGTTCCGAGAATTTATCGACGCGAGATCGGCCTATGTGATTGGTGGAACTGCTTGGGACTTTGTGCATCGAGCTAGAGTAGCGTTCAAGGAGTTGGACTTGCTCGTCATCGACGAGGCTGGACAGTTCTCTCTTGCCAACACTATTGCTGTCTCTTCTGCAGCAAAGCGCTTGCTGTTGCTGGGAGACCCGCAACAATTACCCCAAGTCACGCAAGGGATGCATCCCGAACCCGTTGATGGCTCAGCACTTGGTTGGCTAGCCGGTGATGACGAAGTTTTGTCAAAAGATTTTGGATACTTCTTGCCGTCTACTTTTAGACTTGCGGAAACTCTCTGTTCAGTTGTTTCAAGTAACTGGTATCGTTCCCGCTTGGGTTCAGTGGCGCCTACAAGAGATCTTGAAGGGGTTGACCCTGGCTTTTACCCTGTCGAGGTAAATCACTTCGGAAACTCCACTTCCTCCGATGAAGAGGCACACAAAGTAATCGATTTGATAAAAGAACTAAAAGACAAGAAATGGACAGACGAGAACTACCATGGGCCACTGATGGTTGCTCCTGAAAACATAATCGTCGTAGCTCCGTATAACGCCCAAGTGCAACTGATTCGAAAAAAACTCGACGAGGCAGGCTTTGATTCCATCCCTGTTGGGACAGTCGACAAGTTCCAAGGCCAGGAAGCCGCTATAGCCATAATCTCTATGACGGCTTCCTCAGCGGATGAAATCCCTAGGGGCCTTGAATTTTTGCTCATGCCAAATCGTCTAAACGTGGCGATCTCTAGAGCGAAGTGGGCGGCGTACCTTTTGCACTCACCAAGTTTGCTGAATTACAAACCAACGAACGTTGAAAACTTGCGATTGATCAGCAAATTCATCAATCTTGTTTGGAGAGCTAAATAGGCTCTTTACCGCAGTAGAACATATCAACCCGATGTTTACATGACCTGTCAAAGACAATCCAACTGTTCTTAGGGGCAATTTTGGCCGCCTCAGCGTGAGGGTCACACATGAATTCAAATAGACCACACTTGGCGCAAATTAGCCTGTGCGTAGCTTGCCCTTGACAATCTAAGTAATCACAGGTGACGTC
>RHAS01000281.1 GCA_010028615.1 Actinomycetota bacterium | reverse complement strand
GTGACCAAGGACCTCTGGGTTAGTCTCACCAGCGTTGGCCTGGCCATCGCTTAGCAAGATAACTGTGGTCTCCACACCATCGGTAACTTTCTCAGCTTCTTTCAAGCCAAGTCGGTAACCAGCCTCAAGGTTTGTCGAACCACCTGTGTGAATGTCTGAAATAATCTTCCGAACATTCTTCAGGTCAACGTCCTTGATGGTGACCAGTGGCAGATTGACCACAGCAACATCATCAAAGCTGACGATGGCGATGTGATCCTCTGGGTTTAACCTAGGTAGCGTTTCCTCTAAAACTGCCTTGACAGAATCTAGACGACCGCCTGACATCGAACCAGAACGGTCGATGACGAAGACCAAAGCTTTGGCCTTGTGTTTGGCTGCCTCTATAACCGGGGCAACCGGCGCGGTGATCTCAAACATGAGACCTAATGAGGTTGGTTTCCCAACTTGGCACTTGTTGTGCTCTATACGCGGTTTTATCACTGTGATATCACTTCCTTTCGAAGTATCTTTGTTAACTATACCATAATAAACGCATTTCTACGCAAATTATTCCCAAATTTACTTATTTGTTATCTAAGTAACTTGTAGTATGCTAAATACTAATCATGAGCACTGACAACTGGACCCCCGGAGCTGTAGATTTGGTCATCTTTACGGTGGCTGATCCAGCTAACATGCCCAGCCTTATCTGGGATAAGTCGCTTGTATCTTTTGGAGACAGCGCACCCGAGGCACACTCTGGGCTTTCGCTATTTGTACTAACCGTTGCTGCTCCTGCCGACTTAAATGAGTACTTTCCTGGCCGCCGAATTCTTCCCGGCGGTTATCTGCAGTGGGACGAAACCCTGAAGGAAGCTTGGAGCCGCATCTCTTTGGATCGACTTGGAATTGACTTCTCCAAAATTAGAACGAAGCTTCGACAGCTGGGAACATTCGATGATCCAGAGCGCGATCCTAGAGCCAGAACGTTGTCTTTCGCATACTGGTCAATTGTCAACTTTGAAGATGTAAGGAAATACCTCGGTGGCCGAGACCAGGTCGGTTTGGAATTAGTGAATTCCCAACACTACATGGATTTATTCATCGAGAAATTTGGTCCACTTGAGAAGTATGACGGTGTATCTAGGTTTGGATTTAGAACTATGCCAAGCCCATCAATGAAGAGTGGACACAAAAAGACTCTCACTAAGGACTTACCCTCTGGCAAAATCCTTGCTCAAGATCACG
>RHAS01000029.1 GCA_010028615.1 Actinomycetota bacterium | reverse complement strand
TTCAAATCTACCCTAGCCTGAGCGGTTTAGGCTCTGGACTGTCCCGAGCCTCGAACCAACCACTTGCTGGTAGTCAATTCGTTTAGCCCCATCGGGCCTCTAGCATGAAGTTTCTGGGTAGAAATACCAACCTCGGCTCCAAAGCCAAACTCAAAGCCGTCGGTGAATCTGGTCGAGGCGTTTACCATCACTACCGCAGAATCAACCTCTGCCAAGAATCTTTCGGCGTTTGCTTGATCCTCAGTGATTATCGATTCGGTGTGTGAAGAAGAGTATTTGTGGATATGCTCTAGTGCCTGATCAAGGCTGTCAACTACTTTCACTGAGAGATCAAGCGATAAATACTCTGTCGCCCAGTCAGCTTCGGTGGCTGGAACTGCCTTTGGGTAGAGTTTTTGAACCAGTTCATCGCCGTGGATGACAACACCTAACTGGCTTAGCGCTTCAAGAACCGGAAGTAGTACTCGATCAACGGCATCCTTGTGAACTAGCAGTGTCTCTAAAGCGTTGCAGACACTTGGCCGCTGAGTTTTGGAATTCGTTACGATGTCGATTGCGTAATCCAGCTTGGCAGTGGCATCTAGGAAAACATGCACGATTCCATCGCCAGTTTCAATAACTGGAACCTTTGAGTTTTCTACCACTGTCCTAATCAGCTCTGCAGAACCACGTGGAATCAAAACATCGATAAGCCCTCTGGCTTCCATCATGGCGGTAGCACCGCTTCTTCCGAAAGCATCAACGCTCACTACCGCTTCAACCGGTAGTCCGTTTTGACTAAGTGCTTCCTGGATTAGTGCTACTAAAACCTGATTGGTCTGCTCAGCTGCGCTGCCACCGCGCAGCACAATTGCATTGCCGGTCTTGATTGCCATCGCTGCAATATCCACTGTGACATTAGGCCTAGCCTCATAGATGGCACCGATAAGCCCAAATGGAACTCTTACTTGCTTTAGGTTCAAACCGTTTGGGCGATGAATATCTTGGATCAACTCTCCAATTGGATCACTTATAGCAATTAGCTCCGCTAGCTGGACTCTAAGCGCTTCAATACGGTCGGTGGTTAAGGTAAGCCGATCTAGTAAGCCTGCGGGTAGGTTTTGGTTTGCTTCTAGATCTTGCTTGTTTGCATGAAGTATTTCTTCACGATTTGTTTCAAGTAATTGCGAAATGCTTTTTAGCACTTCGTTTTTGGTTGCCGCACTTGCAAGTGCCATGTCTTTAGAAGCAGCTTTAGCTGCTTTGATTAGATCAAGCGAATTCATAATTAGTCCCTATTGGCCCTAAACCAGGTGCCAACTCGATCGCCTGATAGGACAGAGCCAACATTATCGATTGAGGTTAGTAGCACGGTAATTCCGTTGTCGGTTGCGGTCCTAGCAGCCTGCAGCTTGGTAACTGCACCACCGGTGCCAACATTTGATGAACTGCTGCCAATTTTGATGCTGGAAAGATCATCAAGTGGCTCTACCCACTCAATCTTGTTTGCCCCTGCTTCAGTAGGCGGACGGTCATAAAGCGCGTCAACGTCGCTTAGCAGAATAAGCGCATCGGCTTCTACCAAGATGGCAACTAGCGCTGCTAAACGATCGTTATCGCCAAATCTAATTTCGGCAGTGGCAACAGTGTCGTTCTCATTTACTATCGGTAGCACCCCAAGATCAAATAGCCGCCCTAGCGCTTCTTTCGCATTAGCCGAGCTCTCCTCGTTCTCTAAATCGTGGGCTGAAAGGAGCACTTGACCTGCTAGTAAGTCGTATTTATCTAGTTCAACCTGATAACGCAGCATCAACCTGCTTTGACCAACTGCTGCTAGCGCTTGGCTGGTAGCAAGATCATCTGGCTTTGAGAGAAGTTTTAGTAGTGGAAGTCCAGTTGCTATAGCACCTGAGGTAACCAAAACAATCTCTTGCCCGCTGGCAATGTTTTTGGCAATAGCCGCAACAAGTTTTGCCAAATTGCTCTCATTGGCACCGGTAATTGATGAAGACCCTACTTTTACAACAAGTCTTTTTGCTTTAGGGATATCCCGATGATCGGAAAGGCTCATTTCTCCTCCTCATCGCTTATGACCGTTGGATTACCTTCCTTTTCCATTTCAGCACGAAGTGCTGCTCTGGCATCCATCATTTCCTTGTATTCACGACGGCGTTCGATATTGGTTCTACGGTCGTTGGTATCTAATCTGGCGTCATAGCCACGTGGTCCTGCAATAAGCTCCCCTGCCGAGGCGATAGTTGGCTCCCAATCAAAGATGACGCCATCGCCCTCACCGATTACTACGGTCGAGCCAGCAATAGCGCCAGCTTTTAGTAATGCCTCTTCAACACCTAGCTTGGCTAAACGATCACCTAGGTAACCAACTGCCTCCTCATTAGAGAACATGGTTTGCGCTACCCAGCGCTCTGGCTTAGCACCTAGCACTCGGAAGATATCTTCACCATCGACTTGCTCTTTGGTAACACTGAACTTGGAATCTTCTTTTCGGGCGTTCATGAGCTGAATTCTTGGCCTAATAGGAATAGCTGCTTTAGTAGCTCGATCTTTATTTACAAGTTCCGCTAATGCGAAATTCAACTCTCTTAAGCCCTCATGGCTAACTGCAGAAATTAGAAATACTCGATAGCCTCTGGCCTCTAGATCACCTTTAACAAACTCGGCAAGCTCCCTAGCTTCTGGAACATCGATTTTATTTAGCGCGATGAGCTGCGGTCTTTCTACCAGTGGCTTTTCACCAGCAGGAACTTCATACCTAGCTAACTCTTTGAGGATTAGATCCAGATCGCTGATTGGGTCGCGGTTAGGTTCTAGCGTTGCACAGTCCAATACGTGTAGTAGTGCTGCGCAGCGCTCAACGTGTCTTAGAAACTGCAGGCCAAGGCCTTTGCCTTCACTGGCACCTTCAATCAGTCCCGGCACATCTGCCACGGTGAACTTTGTATCCCCCGCTTGCACTACACCTAGATTTGGGTGCAGCGTTGTAAATGGATAGTCGGCAATCTTAGGCTTAGCCGATGAGATCGCTGCAATCAACGATGATTTACCAGCAGATGGATAACCAACCAGAGCAACATCGGCAACTGATTTGAGCTCAAGGATAACCTCGCCCTTCCAGCCAGGAACACCTAACAGGGCAAATCCGGGAGCCTTACGCTTACTTGAAGCTAAGGCAGCATTTCCTAAACCACCTTGGCCGCCTTCGGCGATAACCAGTTCCAGACCTGGCTCATCAAGATCGGCAATAAAGTTACCGCGTTTATCCTTTACTACTGTGCCGACAGGAACTGGAAGCAATACATCTTTGCCTTTAGCTCCGTTTCGAAAATCTCCTGCGCCGTCACCACCGTCACCACCTGCTCGATGGGGATTGAAGTGATAGTCAAGAAGTGTTGTGACATTTGGATCGGCAACTAAGGTGATCGAACCACCGTCACCGCCGTCAGCTCCGTCTGGTCCAGCCAGTGGCTTAAATTTCTCTCGCTTGACTGACACACAACCGTCGCCACCATTTCCGGCGCGCAAATGGAGAGTTACTTGGTCAACAAAGCTAACCATTATTCTCCTTCGCTCAAAAGCCGAACAGGCGAGCAATCAATGCTCGCCTGCCGATAAATTTTCTAGCCTTAGGCTGCTGCAACCACGTTCACTACGCGGCGGCCACCCTTTTCGCTAAACTGAACAGCTCCAGCGGCGAGCGCAAAAAGCGTGTCGTCTTTGCCACGACCGACATTGTTACCCGGGTGGAAGTGTGTGCCGCGCTGGCGAACTAGAATCTCACCTGCGTTAACAACCTGACCTGAGTGACGCTTAACACCTAGACGTTGAGCATTGGAGTCGCGACCGTTTCTGGTTGAGGAAACACCTTTTTTGGATGCCATTTTGCTTTACTCCCTACTACCGTTACTTAATCTCAGTTACTTGAACGCGGGTTAGATCAGCGCGGAAACCCTGACGCTTCTTATAACCGGTCTTGTTCTTGTATTTCTGAATAACAATCTTTGGTCCACGAAGGTTTCCCAGCACGGTAGCGGTTACCTTCACGTTGGATAGCTCTTTAGCTTCGTGAGTGACCTTGTCACCGTCTACTAGCAATAGAGCTGGAAGCTCGATCTTCTCGCCAGCTGCTGCCTTGAGACGGTCTAGCGTGACGATGGTGCCAACCGACACCTTCTCTTGGCGGCCACCGGCCTTTACTACTGCGTAAACCACAGTTATACCCTTTGTTCGTAAATTCTTGGATTTGATCCCGCTAGTGGCGGGCAACAAGGTCTAATCTTAGCCTTTCCAAGGCCCTAATATCAAACCTTTTCGGGCTATTTTTCCCTACTCTGCCTGCTCACCTGGGGTGATTTCACCAGCTGAACTAACCCGTCTAGATTTTGGCTTCTTTGGGGTGTTTTCCGCCTTCGGTAAGGCCTCTAACACTGTATCCAGGGTCTTTTCTTGGGTTACCTTGCTGCTGGCGGCAATCTTAGACATCAGATCTTTCGCTTCAGCGGCCTTTTCAGCGGTTACTACTCGAGTGGGCTCTGACTTGGTTTTGGCTGGCTTTGGCTCCTCGACGACCTCTTGAACTTTGGCACTTTTGCCTTTGTTCTTGCCGCTTTTTTGCTTTGGCTGGCGATCATCGTCGGAGATGTGCTTATTTTTCAAGACCGGGTGGTGGTGAACTATTAGTCCACGACCAGCACAGGTTTCACAAGGCTCACTGAAAGCTTCAAGAAGTCCAATGCCTATTTTCTTTCTGGTCATCTGCACTAGCCCAAGCGAGGTAACTTCAGCCACCTGATGTTTGGTGCGGTCTCTTGATAAACACTCAATCAATCTTCTAAGCACCAATTCACGGTTAGATTCAAGCACCATATCGATAAAGTCGACCACGATGATTCCACCAATATCGCGCAATCTTAACTGACGCACAATTTCTTCAGCGGCTTCTAGGTTGTTCTTGGTTACAGTCTCTTCGAGGTTTCCACCCGAGCCAATGAATTTACCAGTATTAACATCCACTACTGTCATTGCTTCAGTGCGATCAATAACTAGCGATCCACCTGAAGGTAGGTAAACCTTACGGTCCAGTGCTTTGATGATTTGCTCATTGATGCGGAAGTGATCAAAAGCATCTTTATCGCCTTCAAATCTCTCAACACGCTCCAATAGATCAGGAGCAACATCTTTTAGATAGCCCTCGATTGTTCTAAACGGAGCATCACCGTCAATAATCATCTTCTGGAAATCTTCATTGAAGACATCGCGAACAATTTTGATTAGCAAATCTGGTTCTGAAGATAGTAGTGAAGGGGGATTTGAAATCTCTGCCTTACGGCTAATCTCTTCCCACTGGATCTGCAATCTCTGCACATCTTCGGCTAACTGCTCTTCGGTAGCACCTTCTGCTGCAGTTCTAACAATCACTCCTGCTTCAGCTGGCAGAATCTCTTTCAGAATCTTCTTTAGCCTTACCCTCTCAGACTCAGGTAGTTTTCTAGAAATACCATTTACCGAACCGTTTGGAACATAAACCAGATATCTACCAGGAAGTGAAATCTGTGAGGTAAGGCGAGCACCTTTTTGACCGACTGGATCCTTGGTAACCTGCACCAAGACCTTATCGCCTGATTTCAAGGCCAGTTCAATCTTTCTCGGTTGGTTACCAACCTCGGCAAGTTCCCAATCAACTTCACCGGAATAAAGAACAGCATTACGTCCACGACCAATATCAACGAAGGCTGCTTCCATAGAAGGCAGTACATTTTGTACTTTACCCAGATAAACATTTCCAATTAGCGAGCTATCCTGCGCCTTAGCAACGTAGTGCTCAACCAGGATGTTATCTTCTAAAACACCGATTTGAATCTTGTCGTCTTTGCTACGGACCACCATGATGCGGTCAACCGCTTCACGGCGAGCTAAGAATTCGCTCTCGGTAATTCGCGATGATCTTCTACCGGAATCTCTTCCCTCGCGACGACGCTGCTTTTTAGCTTCGAGTCTGGTTGAACCCTTAACTCTGGCTGGCTCATTCGATACCGGTTTCGGCTCGCGCGGAGTTCTAACCTTGACTACAACATTTGGTGGTAGCTCCCCTTCGATAACCTCACCCGGGCGACGACGCGAACGAACTCTTCTGTGTGAGCCGTCTGCTTCGACCGGTGTGGCAGCTGCTTTTCTGCCGCGCTTTGGCTCAACCGCAGGGGTAGGTAGATCTGGGGCCTTAAAAATCAACGAGATGCCGACTGGGGATTTTTCCTCAGGTTTAGCTTCAGGCTGTTTTTCTTTTGGTTCGCTAGCTGCCTTAGGTTTTTTGGCAGGCGCTTTTACTTCAGCCTTTGGCTTAGTAGTTCTTTTAGGTTTAGGCTTTTCAACCTGTTCTTGAACAACCTCTGGTTGTTCGGTATCTTTCTTTTTCACCATTTCTGGTGCTCCATGTCCGGCAACTAACCCGGTCCACACCCCATCGTAGAAACCTATAAATCTGGTTACCAAACTTCTTTTGGTAACAAAAACCTTTTTCTAGTGTCGAAAGTAATAATCCAGATTTTCGCAAACCTGCCCGATGGGCCTTACGGTTGTGAAGCTAAAAACTTTCAACAAAACCTTTGTTTATCTCGGTGTGGCGAGATGCACTACCTAAAGTATGGCACTTTAACCCCGAAAAGTCAGTAGCATTTAGGCCATACTTAAAGGTATGAGTGAAGTAAAAATGGTCGAAAAAGGCCCAGCTGCCCCTAAATCACTGGCAATAACCATGATTATCGGTGGAATCATCGGCTGGATCGGAGCCTTTGCACTGACCCTAGAACGCTTCCATGTTGCCGAAAACCCAGATGATGCACTCAGTTGCGATATCAACGTATTCATTTCCTGCAAGTCGGTAATGCTCACCTGGCAGGCCAAACTGCTCGGCTTTCCAAATTCACTAATCGGAATGGCTGCATTTATGGCTCCGATTATTGTCGGCTTTGCTATTTTGGCTGGCGCTAGATTTGCCAAATGGTTCTGGCGTTTATTCTGGCTTGGCAACCTATTTGGTATTGGATTTGTATTCTGGCTTTTCTCACAGAGCCTTTTGGTCATCAACGTCCTCTGCCCCTACTGCATGGTGGCTTGGACTGGAATGATTCCAGTTTTCTGGGTGGTAACCCTGTTTGCATTTAGAGAAGATATCTTGCCGATGCCGGTTCGCACTGCACCGTTTTGGGATGGTGCATATAGATTCGCCTGGGTTTGGATATTGGCAACCTATTTGATCATCATCGCAGCAATAGTTATTCGATTCTGGTCACGCTGGCCAGCGACGCTGCAGCAGTTAGGTTTTTAAAACCAGAGCGCTAATTCGCGCTCTGCTGACTCAACTGAATCAGATCCGTGCACCAGATTCTGCTGCACCTTGGTGCCCCAGTCACGACCAAGATCACCTCTGATGGTGCCAGGTAGTGCAGAAGTTGGGTCGGTCGCACCAGCAAGTGCTCTAAAACCTTCGATAACTCGGTTGCCTTCAACCTTCATCGCTACCACATCGCCAGAGAGCATAAATTCAACCAGTGGCTCATAAAAGGGCTTACCCTCGTGCTCGGCATAGTGCTTGGCTAAAAGCTCTCTGCTTGGAGTTAGCTTCTTTATTTCTTTGATGACATAGCCCTTGGTTTCAATGCGCGAGATGATCTCGCCAATCAGATTGCGCTTAACGCCATCCGGTTTGATTAGTACCAAGGTTTGCTCAGTCATTTCTCATCCTTTGTTTCAATAGATATTTCAAAGGTATCAACATTTGCTTTAGCTTTGCGCGCCAAATCAATCGTTGCCCCAGCAATCATCGCCCAACCAAATAGCCCAACAAAAATGATGGCGATCAGAAGCATCCATGGGACAAAAAATGACACTACAAGTAAAAGAACCTGAAGTGCCCAGGCGAATATGTAACTACCCTTACGGCCAAGATAACCCGGAGTCAAAATCAACACCGCTGAGAAGGCCAAACCAAAACCCCAGATCAGCTGAGGCTCGGCAACCTTCAACCCAAAAGCGACAAGGGTCCCAAAGAAAACCACAAAAGCCTCAAAGGCCAAAATCATCGAGCCTAGCTGACGCTTGACAGATTTTTCTGCCATTAGATTTCCTCCAGTTGCTTGAGTTTCAAAACATCACCGATAAGAGTGATTGAACCGCTCACTACAACGATACCGCCGGGGACTAGCCTAGCTTTAGCCTCATCTAGAGCCGATTTGGCATCTTCAGCTTGGAAGACACGGTCACTACCAAATATCTCTAGGGCAAGTGGAATGAGATCTGCTAAAGCTGTTGCCCTAGTGCTAGAGCTCTTAGTCAAAATGATCTCAGTGAGAACTGGCTCAAGTGCTTCGAGCACTCCCCTGGCATCCTTATCGCCGAGAATGCTGATTACGCCGATGGCAGCAGGTGATTGGAAAGAGTTGATAAGCGCATCCGCTAGCGATCTTGCTCCGTGTGGGTTGTGAGCAGCATCAAGCAGAATTAGTGGATTTTTCGAAATGATTTGAAGCCTGCCGGGTGAAGTTACATCGGCTAGAGCTGACCTAAGAATTTCATCAGGTAGCGCTTTTTCGGCAGAGCCCATGAATTGCTCAACTGCAGCAATCGCTACTGCTGCATTTTCTGCCTGATACTTGCCATGCAGTGGCATAAATAGATCCTGATATTCACCGGCTAAAGATTTCAAACTGAAGGTAATCCCGGTTGCATCTTCAGAAAGTGAAGTTATCTGGAAATTATCTCCATAGACATCAACTACTTGGCCA
>RHAS01000280.1 GCA_010028615.1 Actinomycetota bacterium | reverse complement strand
GGTTGGTGCGCGATCGCTGGTAATAGGGCCAGTGATGTCACCGTTCTTACCAAAGTCAGCTAAATCGATAGAAATTAATTGATTGGCAGCGGGTCCCACTTGGAAATTCAAACGACCAATGTTTTTAGGATTGATGGTGACAGCTTGGAAACCAAGCGCAGTGAAGTTGGCATATGTTGGATCGGCAGCGGGTACGCTTCCTGCCGCATAAGCATTGGCGCCAGGTTTAACAGTAAATGTCGAATTGGAATTCAAACTCACAGTTCCATATACCGTTGAAGCGGCCACTGGCGTCACACTCGAAATGACAGGCGCTGTAGCTGATTGCGGATTCCCTGTAATTGCAATGTCTGTGACGTCAGTATTTGCAGTCGCTGAAGTTGCTGTTACTGTACTTCCAGTAATAGCGCCAGTTGACCAGCCTGTAGCAAAAGTACCTGTGAATGTACCGAGCAAAGAGGATGTTGTGGCTTTATTGGTAGTGACAGTCGACGCATCAGTGTTACCGGCAATGCTAGCAAAAGCAGTGGCTACTTGTGTCGAAGACAAATTGTAGGTGGCAGTGAATTTTAAACCGTTAATTTCAACTGATTCACCAGCCAATAATGATTTAAAAGTAATGTCGTATTTTTCTGTTGCTGAACCTGAACCTTCAGTTTTGACATAAGTTGGCACATTCGGATTAATGGCAACATCAGCTACATTTCCTTTGCTGGTGGCAGTCGCAGTCACTACAGACGTATTAGTTACCGCTCCTGTGGTAAATCCCTCTGCAAAAGTTCCACTAAAACTTCCAAGGCCTGCAGAAGTTGAATTTGCTGCAGCAACAGCAACTGCTGTCATACCAGATTTGAGATTTGCAAATGCAGCTGCTGTTTGTGCCGCTGTTGTTCCTGCAGCACCGGCAGTAAAGGTTAATCCATTCACTGTGAATTTTTTACCAGCTGTTAAGGCTGGAAAGTCGATAGCTGTTGTTTTTGGACTACCAAAAGAGCTGGCTGCAGCACCAGCAATGCCAGTCACACCCATAGGATTAGACGGGGGCGTTGTATCCAAGCCCAGACCAAAATCAGAACCTTGCACAGAAGTTGAGTCATACCAAACCGACAAGTTTCTGCCATCTGGTGTTGTCAATGTCAAGCCGCCTGTACCACTGTCACCAGCGACAACGCCATGGACTGCAGTCCCAGCATTGATACTCTCCATGACATACTTTCGACGCTCACTGAG
>RHAS01000279.1 GCA_010028615.1 Actinomycetota bacterium | reverse complement strand
GCTTGATACTCCAATGGGCGGCATGAAGAATTCAGGTCATGGTCGTAGAAATGGTGTTGACGGTTTGCTGAAATACACCGAAACACAATCGATTGGCATCCACCGCGGAGTATTAGAGTTCCCAAGTCGAGGAAGTCAATACAACAAGATGGCTCCGCTCATGAATCGCCTTGCCAAAATTATGAAGCGGCTCTAAGTAGCTTCTATATCGTAGGGCGGCACTTCGCCAGGTTTGATATTCGGTTGGGCTTTAGCTTTCACCTGATTTAGCTCTGAGTACTTAACCGCAGATTCGTCCTCGAGAAGCGCTTCCCGGATGATTCGGCGCGGATCGTATTGCCTTGGATCTAACTTTCGCCAATCGACATCTTCAAAGCCTTCGCCTAACTCGTCTTTCATTTGAGCTTGGGCTGAATTTGCGATTCGGCGAAGCTTCTTAATAAATTGTGCGAAGGATTTGGCATATTGTGGCAAGCGATCCGGTCCCAGGATGAAAACAGCTAGGACCAGCAAGATGAGGATCTTTTCGCTAGATAAACCAAACACCTTTAAAGGTTACTCGCTTGTCCTGCCAGTGCTAAACGCTAACCAGAGATATGCTCTATATCAGTTATGGTCGACAAGATATCTAGCTGGCGTTTTGCTGAGGAATACATCCAAGAACCTCAGGCGATTGCCCGTGCTAGAGCAAGAGCCGATGAGCTCGGCATTGAGTCGGTCACGCCCAGCGTTGGAGCACAACTGAGCCTTCTGGTAAACGCCATGAATGCTAAGCAGGTGGTTGAAGTTGGTACCGGAGCAGGAGTATCTGGTCTATGGTTGCTCTCTGGCAATCAGCAGATGGTTCTAGCCAGCATTGAAACTGAAGCTGAATATCAAACCCAGGCCAAGTTGGCTTTTAGCCATGCTGGAATTCCAACTGCCAGGTTGCGACTTATCAATGGAAAATCTGTTGAGGTGCTAACTAACCTTGCTGACTCGGCTTACGATCTAGCGCTTTTGGATGGCGATCGTGAGACCTTGATTGAACAGGTTCAACAGTGCCAAAGGCTTCTTCGACCCGGCGGCGTTCTTGCAATAACGCATGCCCTGTGGCGAGACCGAGTTCCAGATCAGCAAATGCAGGACGAGAACACAGAAATTTACCGAGAAGTTCTCGAAATTATTCTAAATAACGATCAATTCATCCCCGCTCTATCAGCAATCGGTGATGGATTACTGCTTGCCAGCAAGCGCTAGCGTTAAACCAAAAACCACCT
>RHAS01000278.1 GCA_010028615.1 Actinomycetota bacterium | reverse complement strand
AACTTTATTGGATTTACTTTATGCGGCATGGTCGATGAACCGGTAGCTCCAGCGACAGGAATCTGCTTGAAATAGTTAAGTGAAATGTATGTCCATACATCAGTGCAAAAGTTGTGCAAAATTCTGTTGAAATGCGAAATCGCCGAGTAAAGCTCAGCCTGCCAATCATGAGACTCAATCTGTGTAGTGAGTGGGTTGAATCTCAAACCTAACTGCTCGACAAAAAGCTTTGATTCGTTTAGCCAGTCGGTGTTAGGTTCAGCAACTACCTGTGCAGACCATGTTCCAGTTGCGCCAGAAAACTTTCCTAGGTATTCGACTTTGCTTACTCGATCAATCTGTTTACCCAGACGATATGCAAAAACAGCCAGCTCTTTGCCCATGGTTGTCGGAGTAGCTGGTTGACCATGAGTTCTCGAAAGCATCGATGCGTCTGCAAATCGAATAGCCAGCTCAGTTATTTTCGTGACCAGTGTTTTTGCTTTGGGTAACCAGACATCATTAATTGCATCGTGGATAGTCAGTGCGTAGGAGAGATTGTTTATGTCTTCGCTGGTGCAACCGAAATGCACGAGCTCTGACAGATCATCTCTACCTAATTCGTGCAGCTTACCTCGGATGAAGTATTCGATGGCCTTAACATCGTGTTTAGTCTCAGCCTCAATTTCAGAGAGCACTTTGATGTCATCTGGCCCAAAGCCTTTGACTAGGTTTCTTAGTTCAGCGGCTAATTCTTCATTAATTTCGTTGTTGGTATTGAGCAAGTTTCTTTCGGCTATGAATAGCAACCATTCGATTTCAACCAGTAACCTGGCTCGGTTTAAGCCTGCTTCACTCAGGTATTCACCTAGTTCTTGGACTGCCTCACGATAGCGCCCATCTAAAGGGCTAAGCGGCTGGAATCCAAGATTACTCACATATCTATATTGCCCTGTCTTTTCCACATTATGTGTCAGTAAGAGAAGGTCGGATTAGCAAACAGGCAGATTATTCAAATGAACATACTCAATAATCACCTCGCCGTTACCATCGCTCTACTAGAGCACGCAACACCTAGCGCTTCTCTTTGGCAGGGCCCAGCTGCAGATAATTGTCGTCTCGAAATGCAGAAACTAAATCACCAACTAAAAGGCTTGATGTTTCACATGTTCTTACTAGGGCTGATCCCATGAACGCCGAGCTCTGCACAGTAAACCCGCAACCGGTTATGGTTATTGCCACCCATGAAGAACTAGTCAGAAGCGCCAGGGATATCTGGGC
>RHAS01000277.1 GCA_010028615.1 Actinomycetota bacterium | reverse complement strand
GGTTTACCAGTGGTTCCTGAAGTGTAGAGAATGAAGAGCGGATGTTCGGCATCAAAGGCCACAGCTTCATGCTCTGGCTCCGCAGCACTAATTAGCTCATGCCACCAGAGATCATTCTCTGTCATTGTCACTTCTGATTTGGTTCTTTGAATCACAATAGTTTTCTCAACTGTGGGGCAGGAGTTTTCTGCTAACGCAAGATCAACCGCGCTTTTCAGTTCATGGACCTTACCTTTGCGGTAACCGCCATCAGCAGTAATCACGATTTTTGCACCGGCATCCAAAATACGATTACGAAGCGCTTCCGCGCTGAAGCCACCAAAGACAACGCTGTGAACCGCTCCGATTCGAGCCACCGCGAGCATGGCGATTATGGTTTCAGGAATGAGAGGCGCATAAATTGCCACCCGGTCTCCAGATTGGACTCCCAGAGACAAAAGCGCATTAGCTGCCTTTTTGGTTTGAGCCAACAACTCCGCATAGCTAAACTGCACGGTATCTCCTGGTTCGCCCTCAAATAGCAGCGCTGTTCTGTCTCCGCGGCCCGCCAAAACATGGCGGTCAAGGCAGTTATAACTGGCATTTAGCTGGCCATCGGCAAACCACTTGGCAAAAGGTGCCTCACTGAAATCAAGAGTTTGGGTAAATGGTTTGTGCCAGTGCAATTTCTTTGCTTGTTCCGCCCAAAAACCTAGTCGGTCATTGTCAGCCAGCTCATAAAGATCAACCATGTTTCAACCCTACGCCTATCGCCAAGCGCTTTACTAGGAAGCCGAAATCTTGTTATTATTTGACTGTCAGCTTCGGCTGACCTGCGATATCTTGATTCCCCCAATCATTTATCGCCGGCCCCGGTCACTCCCCCCAGAGACCGGGGCCCCTTTACTTAAGACTCTCCACAACCAGGTTCAGTTTGAGGGTTTTGAACAATCTTTTGCAGCTAAGCAGACTGAGCCACCAAATCTCGAATCATTGATTCATGAATCCGCTCGATCTCTTTCAAGACCCAGAAGTGACCGATGTCTTGATTGACTCAGTTCGGAAAATACAAGTCGTCAAAGCAGGCTTAATCCAAACCCAAAACACTAACTTTGGCGGTGAATCAGAACTGCAAAGTTTTGCAAAGACGGTTATCCGTGATTCAGGGGGAAGGATTGATTTAGCCAAGCCTTTTGCTGATGTCAGCGTGGTTAGTGAATATGGCCGCCTACGGTTTCATGCACTTCTAGGAGATGAGTGCTCAAGCGGAACCCAAATATC
>RHAS01000276.1 GCA_010028615.1 Actinomycetota bacterium | reverse complement strand
AGCAGGGTCCATGGCCATGCGCTCACGCGCATACGCTAATACTTCTTCGCGAAGTGCCACAGTGCTTGGGTTGTGGCTGTGCATCTTTGCTGCTTTGCCGGTCATGACTAAAGCCTAAACCTTACGAACCGTTCTAGAAGTTTCAGCTATGACGATTCCACAGACCACGATAATTCCGCCGATAACCTCGATGGTGCTCATCGATTCATTTAGCCAAATCCAAGCAAATGCTGAGGCGAAAATGGTTTCCGCGGTGGCAATTACACCAACCGCTGTGGCAGAGAGATTACCAAGGGCAATATAGTCAAGCAACATCGGTATGAATGATCCCATTACTCCAAGCCAAATCAGGGCAACCCACACTGGCCAATCAATCATGGCTAGATTTCCAGCCAGTGACATGCTCTGCTCTAGAGAAATGAAATCTCTGGGGTTAAGTAGGTTCATAACCAGCCAGAACAAAGCTGCCACTAAAAACGTATAAAACAGAGTTGACATCGGATCTCTGGTTTTTTGAGTGTGCTCACCAACTAGGAAGTATATGCTTACGCATATTGCCGCCATGAATGCCCAGGCAACTCCTGTCGGATTTAGTTGCGAGTCCCAGATGTTGCTGACGATGGCAAGACCAGCTAAAACAAGTGCGATGCCGATCCAGAGCTTGCCGGTGAGTTTTTCTTTGAATAAGAAGTATGAAACTAGCGGAACAATAACTATTGCGGTGTATTCAATTAGTAGTGCCACGCTGATTGGCAGCAGGCTAACTGCATTGGCATAAGACCATTGCATCAGAGCAATACCAGCGATGCCGTAGCCGAGCATGATCGGAATTTCTTTTTTCGCTAACCTGAAGGCTTTTCTATTGGTGAGGAGCAACACTAATCCGGCAACGATAGCGGTAAAGGTGGTTCGAAACAGCACTAACTGTTCTGAGCTAATCCCAGTGCCGATAATTACCTTTACCGTGCTGGCATTTAGGCCAAATAGCAGTGCTGCAAAGGAAACCGCAACGGCACCTATGGCAGGTCTTCGAACTCTCACCAGTTCAGCCTAGGCTAGATGCATGACTGAATTTGTATTAGCCGGTGGCTGTTTCTGGTGCCTTGACTCCTCTTACTCACAATTTAGGGGAGTAATCGATGTTGTTTGTGGATACTCAGGTGGTCACACCGAGAACCCGAGCTATGAAGAAGTATGTTCTGAAAAGACCGGGCACGCGGAGGTTGCCAAAGTGATCTTCGATGAAAGTGTAATTAGCGC
>RHAS01000275.1 GCA_010028615.1 Actinomycetota bacterium | reverse complement strand
ATCGGAGGTAGGTTCTTCCACGTAATCACTCATCTAAACGATTATTTCGGTGAGGGTAAACAGTGGCTTGACGTATTTAAAATCTGGGAGGGCGGATTAGCTATCTACGGAGCGTTGATCTTCGGAGCAATCGGTGCTTACATCGCGTGCCAGGTCGATATCAAGCCACTGAGAATCAGATCCGCTGGTATCCGCTTCACAAGTTTTGCCGATGCTCTTGTTCCTGGTCTTCTACTTGCGCAAGCACTTGGACGTTGGGGTAATTACTTTAATCAGGAGTTATTTGGAGAGCCAACTAATCTACCCTGGGGACTAGAGGTCAGCCCAGCAAATCAAAGCTACCCCCTTGGTTTAGACACACTTCCTAATGGCCTGCTTTTTCACCCAACCTTCCTTTACGAGTCTTTGTGGTCGTTACTGGGAATTGCCGTATTGCTTTTGGTCGAAAAGAAATTCGAGCTTCGTTGGGGAAGGCTATTCGCGCTTTATCTAATTTGGTACAGCGTAGGGCGCTACTTTATTGAGGCTATCCGTCTGGATTCAGCGGATGTATTCTTGGGACTTCGAACCAACCAGTGGTCAGCCCTGATTGGTGTGCTAATCGGCCTTCTGATCTATGTGCTGCAAACAAGTAGGCACCCCGGTGTGGAAACAACGGGCTATCTACCAGGTAGATCTTGGGAACCAAGGGTTGAAAAGCCGAAGAAGACTAAAGTTACAGATCAAACCGCTAAGTCTGAACCCGAAGTTGTAGAATCTAAACCAGACCCTGAGTAAGCGGGTTTCTTAGTCCTCTGGGCCACTGTTGTCCCCATCCTTTATTCGAATGGAGATAACATGTCTGCCCTATCAGCTTTCGAGCGGTTTAACACCGCTCCAAAGGCTGCTGGCTTGTATGACCCGAAACACAACAAAGATGCCTGTGGTCTTGCCATGGTGGCCACCCTTCGTGGTTCAGCCGGCCACGACATCATTGCAACCGCTCTCGAAGCACTAAGAAATCTTGACCACCGTGGTGCTGTTGGCTCTGACGCAGGCACCGGTGACGGTGCTGGCCTTCTAAGCCAGATGCCGGATAAGTTCTTCCGTTCGGTCCTACCATTTACACTTCCCGCCGAAGGCAGCTATGGTGCAGGAATAGTTTTCCTAGAAGCAGAAGCAGACGAGCGAACTTGGCTTGCTGGTCTGGAGAAAATCGCCCATGAGCGCTCCTGCACTGTCCTTGGGATAAGAGAGATACCAATCAATCCTGAAGTCCTC
>RHAS01000274.1 GCA_010028615.1 Actinomycetota bacterium | reverse complement strand
CCTGGGTTCTAACCAGAGGAGAAGTAAAGATGGCTTTTACGGGGAAGTTCTGCATCTTTAGTTCTTGGGCTGCCGCTTCAGCCATTAGCTTGCCTTTATCAGACAGATGAAAGTTCGGAAGCCTGCCATATAGGACACCGCTTGGGTTATAGACCTCCCCATGGCGGACTAAATGGATTCTTTGGGCAGGCATAGCCCTAGTCTACCGCCCAGTAAACTTGGGGTTTAGAGCAGTTTTAGCCGAAAGATTTTAGTTATGCGCGATCGCATTTTGATTAGAGACCTCGCCGCCCGTGCAGATGGTGAAGTTGTCATCGCTGGTTGGGTAGAGACCCTGAGAGACCAGAAGAAAATCCAATTCATCGTTCTCAGAGACGAATCAGGCTCTGTCCAGGTTACCTACCCCAGACGAGAAGAGCAGGATGCTCTAGCTGATAAGGTCTCAACTCTGGCAAGCGGTAGCTTTGTCTGGGTTACTGGTCGTTTAGTGCACGATGAGCGCGTGAAGCTAGGTGGCATCGAGATTCAACTTGATGATCTAGAAGTAATTACTCTGGCTGACCCAGAAACACCTATTGCCGAAGATTCTGGTATTGATAAGAGACTTGACTGGCGCTTCATTGACCTAAGAAGACCCGAGATGAACCTGGTGTTTAAAGTGCAGACTGCAATCGAACATGCTTGGCGCACCTACTGGGTAGAAAACGGATTTGTCGAAATACACTCACCAAAACTGATGAGCTCACCATCTGAGTCACATGCCGAGTTATTTAAACTTGAATACTTTGAGACTGTTGCATATCTCGCTCAATCACCACAGTTTTATAAGCAGATGGCGATGATGGCTGGGTTCGGAAGAATCTTTGAGATTGGTCCAGTATTTAGAGCAGACCCATCTTTTACCTCCCGCCACGCAACTGAGTTTACCTCGGTTGACATGGAAGTTTCTTATATCGAATCTCATGAAGACATCATGAGCATTCAAGAAGATTTGATGATTGCTGCAATTAGTGCAGTGAAAGAAAAATACGGAGACGACATCAAAAAACTATTTGATGTTGATGTTGTCGTCCCAACAAAACCCTTCCCAAGAATTCCATTAGCGGAAGCTATCGACATTGTTGCAAAGCGCGGTCACGAAATTGCCCGTGGAGGAGATATGGATCCAGAAGGTGAGCGCCAAATTGCAGCTCACGTTATGGAAACCTATAACCACGAGTTTGTTTTCCTAACCGACTACCCTTCAACGGTTCGTCCGTT
>RHAS01000273.1 GCA_010028615.1 Actinomycetota bacterium | reverse complement strand
TTTCAACCACGCGACGAATGGTCTCGCGGTAGGCAACCTGAGGCTTACCGACGTTAGCCTCAACCTTGAATTCACGACGCATACGATCAACCAAGATGTCTAGGTGCAACTCACCCATACCTGAGATAACAGTCTGACCAGTTTCCTGATCCTGCTCAACGCGGAAGGTTGGGTCTTCTTCAGCAAGTTTCTGAATAGCAAGACCTAGCTTTTCCTGGTCACCCTTGGTCTTTGGCTCAATAGCAACCGAGATCACTGGCTCTGGGAATGTCATTGATTCCAAAACAACTGGGTTTGAAGAATCACAGAGAGTATCTCCTGTAGTGGTGTCTTTCAAACCGATAGCTGCATAGATGTGACCGGCGGTAACCGACTCGACTGGGTTTTCCTTGTTGGCGTGCATCTGGAATAGTTTTCCGATGCGCTCCTTGCGGTCCTTGGTTGAGTTAAGTACCTGATCACCCTGGTTAGCTTGACCTGAGTAAACGCGAATGTAAGTCAGACGACCAAAGAATGGGTGAGTCATAACTTTGAAAGCAAGAGCTGCAAATGGTTCAGTCGCTTTTGGCTCACGAGAAATCATTTTCTCTTCATCGCGAACATCGTGTCCTTCAACCGCTGGAACATCCAGTGGCGATGGAAGGTAGTCAACCACTGCATCTAGCATCGGCTGAACACCCTTGTTCTTGAAAGCAGAACCACAAAGCACAGGATAAATAAGCGAGTTAACAGTTAGCTTTCTAATTGCTGATTTGATCTCAGCAACTGATAGCTCTTCACCGGCAAAGTACTTCTCCATTAGAGCGTCGTCTGCTTCGGCAACAGCTTCGAGAAGCTTTGCACGATACTCATCGGCCTTAGCCTTCATATCGGCTGGGATCTCTTCGACGTTGTACTTGGCACCCATCTCAACATCTCCACGCCAGGTAAGCGCGCGCATCTCGACTAGGTCGATAACACCTTCGAAGGTTGACTCAGCACCGATAGGTAGCTGGATAACTAGTGGCTTAGCGCCTAGGCGGCTAATAATGGTGTCTACGGTGAAGTAGAAATCAGCACCTAGCTTGTCCATCTTGTTGACAAAACAGATTCTTGGCACGTCATACTTATCAGCCTGACGCCAAACAGTCTCGGACTGAGGCTCAACACCTTCTTTACCGTCGAAAACCGCAACAGCACCGTCTAGCACGCGAAGTGAACGCTCAACCTCAACAGTGAAGTCAACGTGTCCCGGGGTGTCAATGATGTTGATCTGGTTCTTGTTCCAGAAACAGGTGGTAGCAGCCGAGG
>RHAS01000272.1 GCA_010028615.1 Actinomycetota bacterium | reverse complement strand
AGTACCAATCCACTGCTAGGACCACAGTGGGAGCCGTTAGCCAAGGCATTAGCCTTGGTTATCGGCAAAACTGCCTCGGGAGTGACATTTCACTTCCAGCCGTATCTAAGAAGATATGACATGAGCCCGCACAAGTCTCCTTATTTGCAAGCAATTGTCGATGACAATTTCTTTCAATTAGAAATTGCGGGCAATCTGGTTGTCGATCCACCGCTAACGGATGAAGAATACAAAATTATGCACTTCTATGGCTGGAGCTTGCCGGATGCTAGCCCTGATGAGTATGGTTCTGATGCTTCAGGTAATCCAAACTTTGTCCGCTACTACAATCTGGAAACCCCAATTGATGAGGTAGTCGAGTTTATTCTTACGACCTTGGCTGGAGTTTTCGGAGCTGCCGAGGATGATTTCTGGGGTTTCGATAACGCTAATTGCGCCGATGAGGTTGCCGCTTTGAATCTGCTAGGTCGGCTCAAGAAAACCGACGGCAACCCTTTCGGGACAATCTTTGCCCTCCCTGGCCAACATCTAGAGTTAATTGAGAAAACAGGCAGTAATCAGAAGTAGATTTAAGCTCTGTTAGTAACAAAGTTAAGCGGGGAATGATTTGAATCAAATTTCAGGCACCGATACTCGGGTGGTCGTTGAGCAGATCGACCATCTGGATTTCGACGTCACCTGTGATTACTTAGATTGCCAGGGGCAGGCAACCCACAGGCTTATCTGCGCTAAGTGTGGACTGTTTGAATTCATGTGTGATCCCCATGCTGAGGCGGCCAAACTAGCCCCAAAGAACAGCTGGATAGTCTTTGACAAGTCCTGTAAGCACAGGGTGGACATGTTTTACTGCGGCAAAGAACCTATCTGACTAATTGTCAGAGGCGAGAAGTATGGTTGTAACGGTTTAGGTTTTTCTCAACATTGGTGTTTCTAATGTTTGATAATGGGAACAAAATATCGTCCAAAAACGGTTGGAATAGGAATTTCTATGACAGTGCACGAAGTGAACGGGCCAGACTATGCATCACAACTGGTAACCGAGATCCTCGACAAAGTAAAGTCGGCAAATGCCTTATCTCCAGTTTTATTCGTTACCGATAACTATCGGCAGGGTGGCCAACTAGTTAATCAATTCATAGCAGAGTATTTGAATTCGAAAAATTTGAAATCAATAGTTGGGGTAAGCCAAATAACGGTAGATGACCTATTGGAAAAGTTTTGCGACATCCTTGATTTCGACTGGACGTTCGAACGCTACGAAGCGGCTGTTTCAGCACGAGTAAATTTGCG
>RHAS01000271.1 GCA_010028615.1 Actinomycetota bacterium | reverse complement strand
TAATTGTCGGTGAAGTTCCAGAAGAACTTTTCGGTTAGTTCAAGTGCCTTGGTGTGATCGTAGGCTTCGAATGCCTTGGTTGCCTCTTTTACTACTTCAGCTAAATTCAGCAGCAAGCTTTGATCAACGGGAACTGTAATTTCTTCAAAAGCCGGATCTAGTTCAAAGCTGAGTACAAATTTCGCGGCGTTGAGAATCTTGATGGCAAGTCTTCTACCAATCTTCATCTGTCCGGTATCGAAAGCCGCATCGGTACCTAACCTGGCTGAAGCCGCCCAGTAGCGAACAGCATCGGAGGAGTGCTCAACTAGAAGATCATTAGGGGTAACCACGTTGCCTTTAGATTTAGACATCTTCTTGCGGTCGGGATCTAAGATCCAGCCAGAGATTGCTGCATCCGACCAAGGAAGTTTTCCGTGTTCTTGCAAAGAGCGCAAAACAGTGGAGAACAACCAGGTGCGGATGATGTCTTGCCCCTGTGGTCTTAGATCATAGGGAAAAACTTTGGCAAACAGCTCTGGATCATCAATCCAGCCACCAGCTAGTTGCGGGGTAAGTGATGAGGTTGCCCAAGTGTCCATGATGTCAACTTCTCCGATGAAGCCATTTGGCTTACCGCGCTGATCTTCAGTGAAACCTTGGGGGACATCGCTTGATGGGTCGATTGGTAACTGGGAAGAGTCTGGAACTATAACCTTGTCAAAATCAGGTTCAGCGTTTGCATCGAGCTGATACCAAACTGGGATTGGAACACCAAAGAATCGCTGCCTGGAAATTAGCCAGTCGCCAGTTAGGCCATTAACCCAGTTTTCATATCTAACCCGCATGAAATCAGGGTGGAAGCGAAGCTCTTTACCAAGTGCGAGTAGGCGATCTCTAAGTTCTTCATCTCTGCCACCGTTTCGGATATACCACTGTCTGGTTGAAACGATTTCCAGCGGCTTATCGCCCTTTTCAAAGAATTTAACCGGATGACTAATTGGCTTTGCATCGCCAACCATGTCTCCTGATTCTTGAAGCAGTTCAACGATTCTCATTTTTGCTGAGAACACCGTTTTACCAGCCAGCTCGGCAAAGTTTTTCAAACCCTCTTCAGAAGTAATTGCATCCGGTGCTTCCTGAGAGATCCTTCCATCAAAGCCGATGATGCTTCGATTAGGTAGATCTAATTCACGCCACCAGATCACATCGGTAACATCGCCAAAGGTGCAGATCATGGCGATTCCGCTACCTTTATCAATCTGCGCCAGACGATGCGAAACAACTGGCACCTCAACGCCAAATAGCGGCG
>RHAS01000028.1 GCA_010028615.1 Actinomycetota bacterium | reverse complement strand
TGGCTCGGCTGGCTCGGCTGGCTCGGCTGGCTCCGGCGGTGCTCCTGGTGGTGCAAATGGTGCTGCCGCCCCCAATCTAACGCATACAAACCCTGCTACTTCTCACCCCAACCCGCCGACATTAAACCCTTCGCATCATCACCATCAGACAAACCATTCAGACGCCCACTTACATGCTGCCCGTCAGCACGTACAGGAGCACGTTCAACAGCACGTGCAGCAGCACGTATGCTGTGGAAAATTTGGTGAAAGTCATACCACCCCACACCACCACTGGACCCCACACCACCATGGAACCCCACATCATCATGCAACTCCACACCACCACCATGGTGGACATTGGCACCACCCCCATAATGATGGTCCTCATGGTGGCATGCACCATTACGACGGCCATCACTGGCATGCCTATTTTCAAATAAGCCACCACTACCATTTCGGGCACTGGCATAGCAAGCCAAATGGTGGGCCGCATGGCCACTCACATGGCTCCCCATACGGCCATCATCACTCGGGTGTATGGCACGGGAATGTTGGCGGACATGACGGCCACACGCATAAAGATATTTCAACCCACTCCAACGGGCATTCCCCTTCACGCGGAGGACATTCACATCACCCCAATCACAACGCTACATATAGTCATAATCACGTTGCTCCAACGTCGCACCCAAATCCAGATACCGTATATGCAGGGGGCGCTGGTGGCGTAAACGATGCTTCCCACGGTAGAGGTGCGCCTGCGCAAACTGGCCAGACAGGGAAACGTGGCGGCGGCGGAGGGGGAGGAGCAGTTATAATTGTTACTCGAGAGATTAGTCCGTCAATAACTTATAATACAAACGCTGGCCTACTTGGTGCTGGGGCAGATTCATTTACCGCCAGTGCGGGCGCGGCGTATGTTTTAATAAGTTAAACAGGAGAAAACATGGAACTCAACTTAAGCACTCAGCAAAAACTTTCCGCCCTCCAGGCTGCAAAGTCAAACCTGTCAACAGACATATTCAATCTGTTGATTCGCATGGGCCTTGACCCAGACACATACGAGCACGGCGTTACCGAAGTGAGTGATTTGATGATGGGGGAGAAAATGCGTCTCGACTCTTTGATAGTCGCCATGGACATGGTTGAGGCAAAGCTCGCAGCAATGTAGTAGCCTTATCGCGTGAAGCGATTTGTATACGTGCCGGAGCATTTGCATAATGGCGGCGATGCGCCTATTGAAGCATTGGAGCTTGCTGATAAGAGCTGTCTCTCTATACGCCTAGGTGAATCTGGAGATGGAATATCAAGTGAAATAATAACTTTTATTAGCGTTCCTGAACGCAGGTATATAGATGTTCCACAGTATGCCCGTGTTGGATATGTTCATATGGTCGATATAACTGATGAATTTACATCTTTTTGCGCGGACGCGTATATGGCATATTCATTAAATGAGGAATCATTTACGGTAAAGCCGCGCCTCCGCGAAGTCCATAAAATGTTGTTCCGTCCGCGATTTTTGACTACAGGCACAGCGTCATTTTCGATAATAAACTGCGGCTCTGAATACATAACCGGAGAGATATACGTACAATGAAACACGAATCACCAGCACAGGCTATTTCAATATATACCGATGTATTTACTGAACAAGCAGCAGCAAACTTCATTGACAAGATAGAAAAAGAAATCAAATCGGGTTTTAGCGACTTATCATGGACACAGTCTTCCGTTGGGGAGATAGGGCAGGTAACGCAGCACAGGACGTCACTATCTTGTTCGATGATTCCATTAATGCCACCATATGAACCAACTGCATTGTCGGAATCCTTTACATATGATATCCGACAGCCAATAGAAATGGCTACTGCGGACTACAGACTGCAGCACCTGTTGCCGCAGGGGGCGCATGAACCATACGGTCTGCTCAAATACATAGGGGGTGGCGAATACCATGCCCATCATGACCACGGTCCAGATAATTCAAGGGTATGGAGTATGGTGGCATTCATTTTGTCTCCGGAATCTGGGGGGCAGCTAGAATTTCCGTTATTCGATATATCTGTTGAGCCAAAATGCGGAACAGTTGTTTGTTTTCCATCAAATTTCCCATATCAACACATCGCACATCCAGTAACTGACGGAATCAAGTATTCACTTGTCACTTGGTTTAAATAAGGAGAATTTATGCAAGATAGGCCATTTAGTATAGTAATAGCCGGTTCTGGAACTGCCGGTTTACTTGCATCCTTGATTTTGCGCAGAGCTTTCCCGGAGCTCCCCATAACGGTGGTCTCTTCATCAAAAATTGGGATTATAGGAGTAGGAGAGGGCAGCACTGAACACTGGCGTAGCTTTATGGAGCTGTGCGACATTCCACTTGAGAGAATGATTGTTGATACGGCAGCTACACATAAATATGGAATTCGTTTTGAAGACTGGACTACCCATACACCAGATTATTTCCATAGCATTTCTGGTTCAGACGATATATTTGCATTTGGTGTTCATGCAACTTATGTTGGGTTTTTCGAGCAAGAAAAACTGTTAACAAATCAGACATCCAGTATTGGCTTAATACGCAATAAAATTAGCAGGAACAATTTACATAAGTCCACCAATCAGTATCATTTTGACACATTTAAGCTAAATGAATTTTTGACGTCAATTGCATTCAATAAGCGTATTCGTTTTGTTGACGCAGAAATATCAACAGTGAAAACAAATAGCGAAACTGGAAATATCGAGTCGCTTATATTGGATGATGGTAGCGATATCCCGGGGGATTTCTTTTTTGATGCCACCGGTTTTAATAGGGTGTTGATGAATTCCATTGGAGCCGCAGAATGGGAATCATATTCGAAGTACCTGCTGTGTGACAGTGCAATAGCTTTCCCCACAGAGAGCGACCCAAGTGGCCAAATACGCGGATATACAAGAGCGCGAGCAATGGATTCAGGCTGGATGTGGGAAATCCCAACTCAGGAGCGTCGTGGCAATGGTTATGTATTCAGCTCTCAATTCTGCGACGAAGAACAGGCTGTACAGCAAGCTGCTAAAAAATCTGGATACACAATAGAAAAAAATCGGTACTTCAAATTTGATGCTGGATATTTAAAAAATTGCTGGGTTAAAAACTGTTGCGCAATTGGATTAGCATCTAGTTTTGTTGAGCCTCTAGAGGCGACCAGCATTGGTTCAACCATACAGCAGATAAAGCAAATTGTTCCGTATTTAGCTGCGTATCAGCCTGGCAATACAGCATCACAGAAACATTTCAACAAGTCATTTTCTATACTGATGCGCAATATTTTGACGATGATTCGTCTTCATTACTATTCGGATAGGACGGATACTCCATTCTGGAAAGCAATGGCGGATATGCCAATCAACCCAGAACTAGAAGAGCTTTTGGAGATATGGAAAGAGCGTCCACCAACACGATATGACATACCAAATAACAACGGGGAAATGTTTATGTCTCCTCACTTAGCCCATGTTGCACAGGGGCAAGGAATCATAGATACAACTCCATGTACCCTTACTATAAATAGAATGGGTCTCAGGGAAATTGTTAATTCCGAGATTGATAAAATGCGCCAAGCGCGTAATAACCACGAATTGGTTGACCATGCAGCTGCCTTGCGTGAGACTGTCCAGATTGACCAAGAATGGGGAAATAGATAATGCGCAAAGCAAAGCTTAAACCAGGAGAAATACGATTTACACCGTCAGATAATCGTCTTATGGATTGTGCGCCTACGGTTAATACAATCGGTAATCCACCCACATGGTTTAAGCGTATAGGAAAACATCCAGGCTCTATCAGGAGATGTGCCGGCACAATTGACCTTCTCGCTGCTGGGGTTACTCTGCCGCTTTGGACTAACTATAGATTCCGTCCCCATGAAAGCGGAATGTTCTGGGAGACTGGTTCGGACGACTTTTCTCCGCCGGCAGATATAGGGCAGGTGCAAGGTTTCGGATTTGATTCAACTGGCTCATGCCCAATGACGGCAATGAGAAAAATAGAAGAAGGGCAATATCCAAAATTGGTCAATCCGTGGAGGATAGAGACTGCACCGGGCTGGTCAACTTTATTGTTGCCGCTCTACTGGGAACCAAACCCGAACTATTCAGTGGTTCCGGCAATTGTTCACACTGACTACTACCATACTGCAAACATTGTGCTTAACATAACTGCAGATTCGGCGTTTTCTATTCCATTCGGAACGCCGGTAGCTCAACTTATCCCATTTAAGCGAGATTCTGATTTTTCAGCACTTCAATTTGCTGATGAGTCCGACTTTAAGTATGTAGCGACTCGAGGGTTTGGCATGGGAAGCATTGCGCCTCGTGGCGGCACTGCTGGGCCATACAGAAGACATGGAATTACAGTTGACAAAGCTTTAGCCGAGTGTCCAGAAAAACATGGAATAATTAATAGAGTTTTAAGACGCAGATAGGCTTCACATGGGACTTGAACAATTTTTAACAACGAGCGACAAAATAGCATCATTAGAAAAACTGACAAGCCTATTGGCGGCTGACATATATTTTTCATGTTTGAAATATGGCATCGAGCCTGATGGTTTTGATTACACTGCATTTGAAGCTCCGTCAGATGGGCCTGATGTATTTTCCCCACATTTACGCGACCTAGAAATCAAATGCAAATCACTTGCTGCTGCTGAGCAAAAACTTGCGGAGCTAAATAATGCTTGAAATGGATACACTCCTTCGCCAACCATCACTTGACAACTGTGGCTTCTTCTCTATACAAAAAAGTCAACTTTTGGTTGCCGGGGTCAATGCGCCAGATGTTGCACGCTGCGACAATCTTTCATATGCGCCAATATGGCCTACCGTAAACACGGAATACGAGCATGAAGCTTCAATGCTCAACAAGAAGTCTCCTTATTCACAATACGAATTTACGTTTGCAAATGTAAAACGATTTGTCAACATAATAGACATGTCTCCAGATTTATTTATCACATACGTGGAGCTTCAGGAAATGACCCCGCAGGGTCCGGTGCCAGCTCGTCATATGGAAGATGATGGCGCTTGTTCAGCGATATGGCATGGGCATTCAATGCCAGAACTTCTAAAAAATCTCAGGGAGTGGCAAGCAGTTGCAGTAGAGCCATTTAACAGCACTCACCCAATGTCTATCATTTCATCGAAGTTTTTTGAACTGCTGAATCCGGCACAAGAGATACTTGAAGAAATAGATGCTATGCCAGATATGCACTTAGCGAGATTCTTGCGTGGTGACGAAAACCATAGACAGCATATTGTCGATTTCCCTCATATGTCCCAGGCAATGATGGACTGGATTGTTGAAGTGACGGAGCAGTATCCATACATAGATACCGCTGCACGTATATCCTCACTCTGATGGTTCAGTTCCCCATTTACCAATCGGGCACGACGCATTAGCCAGGCGTGTTTTGAGTTTCATAAAGCACCCGCATTGTTGGCATTGGTGAGATACCGCTGACAAAAACTCACATTTGAGGCAAATGTCAAATCGCTCGAGGGCTGCATCGTCCGAACAATACTGCGTGTCCGGGTTAAGGAAATCTACAGGCGAAACAACTCCAGATTGCTGACGCTCGAGATTTTTCTTTTTCCACTCTTGCCACGGATTTGTCACGTCGGCTCCCAGCCCGCTGGCTGATAAAACTCGGTGCCATTCCAGACATATCCTATGGGGGGCGGGTTTTGACCTTCTATGACAACGAATGTTGGCGAACTAGTAAATGCTGCCACCATGCCATCCTGCTGATGTTCGGGAAGGGACGGGAGTACCGGTATGGTGCCGGCAACTTCGTTGTCAACCAATACGACAATTATCTTCATAGTGATATCCTAGCAGCAACTGAAGTACCAATGGGATTGGTCTGTCCAGCGCAGTGCGCCAGTTAGTGTGCATCTCCATATTTTGTAATTAACTACCGCGCCGCAAAGGCCAACTGCACATGGGTTGGGCTCGTAGAATCCGAAGTAAATACCGCCATTGCCGACCAACCTATTGCAGCTATATCCTTCAGCGCCCTGCGTTCCGCATTCCACCCACACAAAGGTTGTACCGTCTGTCCATGCACCACTGTTGCAACATGGGTCGTCATAGCCGACCTCATACCAGTTACCTAGCGGGCTGACGCTTCCGTTACCAGGATTTCCTGGGGCGTTTTCGTTACATACGCCGACGTTGTAGCAGGCACTTGGGCCAAACTCTGCACCTTCTGCGCCATAGGCTGTGTATGTCCAGTCTGGGTACGTGTAGCCGGATGTCGGGTTGTAGTTTGCGTCCACCCATCCTATGAAACCACTAACCGTATTGCCCTTCTTCCAGCGATAAGCAGTCCTTGTTCTATATCCCGTACGCGACCTGGTTCGGTATTTGTCTTTGTAATAATCTTTGCTTTGCGACTGGAAGCCACATACTCCACATCCGTAAGAGCCACAGCTTTCTGTTCTCGTGACACGTACAGAGCGACAATCTGGGCATGTCGGATGTGCTTCTGTTTGTTGAGCTTCATATTCAGTTACGGTGTAGTTGTCTTGTGTATAAGCGGTGCTTCTATTGTCGTTGGTGCTCCAAGCACCCCACCCAGCTAAATTCTCTGCACGTACTCTAAGCCTATATTGATTTGTGTCATATGTCGAACCAGTCTGAATTGTTCTAGTAGCAGACGTAACACCAACCGCTACTGGTGGTTCAACACTCCAGTTTACTCCATTATCAGTAGAGTAAGCATACTCCCACCGTGTAATTGAGTTGCCGCCATTGCCGCCAGATGTCCAAGAATGTGTAATAGTTTGCTCTCCATCATTTGAGAGCGTTGCGCTTGGGGCTGAGGGTGTTGTGTATGGTGTTGCCGACGAAACTCCAGATGCAGTGCCGGGCGTAGTATCTATGTTGCGAGCGCGTATTCTAAAGTCATAAGCCTGTCCGTTTTGCAATGCTGTTCCGGCTGCTCCGGAAATTATTGTTACGTTTGCAGGGCTGACTGTTGTACCCAAGCTTCTCCACGTAGACCCATTGTCGCTCGAGTATTCATAGTCGGTAATAGTTGCGCCGCCATTACTCGAAGGCTCGCTCCATGAAAGCCGAACCGTTTGAGAAGCAAATCTTACGGCAGAAAACCCATTTACAGCTCCAGGAAATGTATACGGAGTTGCCGACGATTCATTAGACGAAGACGCTTCGCCGGCTGAGTTTACTGCCCTTACCTGGAATGTATATAGTGCGCCATTTGACAATGAGCCGACAGAAAATGTTGTATTTGTTGTGCCGGCAGAGGTCCACTCTTGATACCCTCCGGTCGTTTTAAGTCGGTACTCATATCTTGTAATTGGGTCTTCTGAGTCGTAGGGTGCCGTAAATGAAAGCTGTATAGTTTGTGACGCAATACGTGTAGCAACGAGATTTACTATTGCTGCAGGTGCTTTTGGTGCTCCCCAGAAACCTTTAGCTACTGAACCTATACCGCCTATAAATGGCATGTTTATCTCTTACTATGCAAACTGCGACTGATTTGCAAACACAGTAAATACACCAGAGGCTGTTTTTATAATTGTAATTGTGTATGCATCTACAGAGTTAGCATTGCCGGATGGGTATGATTGGCCTCCGAACCACCTAATTGTTGGTGTAGTAGTTGTATCAATTTTGATATCTGTAAGTTTTCTAGGTGTAGCGCCATTCTGATTCAATACAACTAGTGTCAGAGATTGATTATCTGACATCATTGTGTTCAGCGGAGTTGTTCCATTTCCGATTATGTTGAAGGTGAAATCTCCGGTAGCATTTGCGTTGCGAAAAAATATCCCGCCGGATAAGGCGTTTATCGTTGTTGCGCCATTTAGGGCAGCTCCAGTTGCTACGGTCTCTATAATCTCTTCTATTTTTGTTGTTCCATTAACCGTTAATCCTGCAAATTGAGGAGTATCTGTTGTTGCAACTGATTGACCTATGGCGATAGTTGGGGTCGCGCCTTCCCCTGAGTTGTTTGACAATGTGATGCCGGTTCCAGCAGTTAAGGACGATACGTAATCGCCGCTTGTCTTTACCCCCAGCGTTACGGCATTGTTGTTTATTTTTTCTGTAGTTACAGACAGATTCTCTATTTCCGCCGTGTTTACAGACGTCATCCACGACAAAATGTAAGTGTTTAGCGATGTCCTAATCAGGGCAACCCGTGCCCATTGATTTTCAATCGTTAACAAGCTGCCTTCTGAATATATGGTAACCCCTGACGCCGGGATTATCTGTAGAGAGCCTGTCCCGCCGTAAATGATTTCAATAGAATCTCCAGCTGCCAGAGATAGGTTTAGTGGAACCGTTACCTCTACCGGCTCGGCATCGCTAGTAAAAATCAATATATAGCCGGCATCTGTCGCGGCCAGGGTTCTCGATGAGCCAGAAACAGTTGCCACAGCATAGTTATACGTGCTTGCCTGCAGCGTGTTCATTTGTGATGCGGTCAATGTCTGACCCGCTGAGAATACCTGTAGAGCCATAGTTCTCCCAATGCTTTAACCCCATTATACAACGAGTTATTAAGTACCTTCGAATACACCACACACATCGACGCTCACGGATTCACAGCTAATGCTAAAATTAGCTAGTAATGGAGGTTTAATGCGCTTTCGCGGCATTCGCGGTATTTGGATTCTTTTAGTGCTGTGTGTCTGGATAGTGCTGTCTCCGATTAGGAATACAGCATCCGCCCTGGACGGTTCGGCGCTTGTATTTGCCTACCAGCAGGCGACCGTATACCAAGACGTTTCTGTCAATCTTTCTGGAAAATCGACCCTAACAATGTCTGTTTATGCAGCGGAAGTCCAGGACTGGAAAACATCTGTTGACACTCTCAATATAGGAATAGCCCTGTATGGCTCTGGCGGTGGGCTGATATATCAACACTCCACTGGTGATATCAATATTGATTCAACTTTATTCTCTGATTACTCAATAAGCATTGACGTCGCGGGGGTTGGTTCTGGTGGGTGGGATTCGGCCGCTTCTGCTCGAGCTTTTATTGCTGG
>RHAS01000270.1 GCA_010028615.1 Actinomycetota bacterium | reverse complement strand
ACTCCGTTTGCGAAACCTACTACCTTCTCGCCGCAATTTTTGCGCACTAACTCAACTGTCTCACTGATAGCCGCGTGATCTGGAACTCGCATTTGAAGGATTTGGTGACAACCCAAGCGCAGGCAGTTGAGTAGCTTTGCATCCATATCCATTGACTTTCGTGTTGAGACTTCATCAATGATTGCATCGTAGGTCAGCTGATGTCTTAGAGTTCCGAAAGCAAGCTCCTGACTAAACGTCTTGTCCCGCTGGTTTAAGTTTGAGTTCTTGAGTATTTTGGGCATCGCCAGATTGGCATAGGCATCATCAAAAGTTACTTGGTTCAAAAGATCTAACGCCGTGGACCGACTTCCAGATACCATCAGTCAAAGGCCTCTAGCTTTTGCTGACCTCGAATCCATTCAGCTCCAGTCATAGGTTTCTTACCCGCTGGTTGCACTTCTAGAAGTTCTAGGTAAGTACTATTCGAGCAAACCACCATTGGCGCTTGATCAGTTCTGACTACGCTACCTGGCGGAAGTTTTGATTCTCCAGCGCATGGTCTCGAAGCGATAATTCTCAATCCATCACCAGCTACTGTTACCCACGCCATTGGTTCAGGGTTCATCGCCCTCACCTGGTTATGCAATGTCTCAGCATCTTTGCTGAAATCCAGCCTTGCATCTAGCCGATTTATTTTCGGGGCCTTGCTCTCCTGGCCAACTTGGGGTTCTAGTGTGTGCATTCCAGAGTAGATGTGTGGAAGTTTCTCACTCAACAAGGTAAGACCTAGATGCGCCAATCTTTGCAGTAGTCTGCCAGCATCCTCGTCGGGTTCAATTTTTGTGGCAAGTTGTCCGACTATCTTTCCAGTATCAAGACCCTCGTCTATTTGAAAAAGGCTAACGCCAGTTTCGCTTTCGCCATTCAAGAGAGCATGCTGTACAGGTGCGGCCCCACGATATTTAGGTAGCAGGCTGAAATGAAGGTTGAACCAGCCCTGAGGAAGTAGATCTAGAGCATCACGCCTAAGTATTGAACCATAAGCGACAACGATGGCCAAGTCAGCCTCAAGGTCTTGAATTTGAGCTAAAGCGGAAGTGTCTAACTTATTGCTCTTAATAACTGGGATGCCCTTGAGGGTAGCAAAATCCGCTACCGGTGAGGCAGTCTTGATCTGCTTTCTTCCACTAATCGAATCCTCTCTTGTTAGAACACCGACCACGTTGTGCCCAAGATTAACCAATCCGCCAAGTACAGTAACGGCAATACTGGGCGTACCGGCAAAGAGGATTTTCATAACTTAACTACACCACAATTT
>RHAS01000269.1 GCA_010028615.1 Actinomycetota bacterium | reverse complement strand
AGAAATTATTGACAGCTCTGGAAATGTGTCAAGAGTCATTCAGGGGACATTTACATTGTCCCTGGAGGTGACAAGATGAGCAACACTATCCCTAATAACGTCAATGTGTATCAAGATACACCAAATCAGGTAATAGTTGACCAGGACGCTCCAAATCAAGTAATTGTTAGAACTGGAGCTGTAGGGAATACAAGAAGGCACGTACATACTCAGGCAACACCGGAAACATCGTGGGTGATAACCCATAGTCTTGGCGGAAAACCTTCCGTAACAGTAGTTGATTCTGCTGATACCTACGTTATTGGTGAGGTAACATATAACAGTACATCGCAGGTGACTGTGTCGTTCACAACTCCGTTTTCTGGGTACGCATACTTGACCTAAGGCAGGGCTAATGGCAACAAAATTCGTAACAAATCTTGACCTAGTACAGAACCAGATTCTGAAGGGTCGATTTGAATCAGTCTCGAGCGACCCGACTTCAGGTACGTTCACGGGATGGGTTATCTATAACTCAACCGAGAAGACACTTAAGTACTATGACGGCTCTGCGTGGCAGAGGCTCGTTGTAAGTATTTCATCTGCCGGCGCTGCATCTGAAGCGATAACTGTTACGAACAACTCTGATGGTACTGTCACCATCACCCCGAATCTGGCTACGGGCACCGATGACGGTGTTATGTCCGCAGCCGATAAGGCAAAACTCGATGCCTCCTCAGCGTCCGACTCTGTTAATACGCTTGTCATTAGGGATTCAAACGGACGCTTCCAGGTTGCAACGCCTGTTAATGGTCTTGACGCGGCAAATAAATCCTATGTCGATTCTGCCAGGACAGGCCTAGATGTCAAAGCTTCCGTAAAAGTTGCCACAACTGGTCCAATAACTCTTTCGACTGGGCTTGAAGCTGGCGACGTAATCGACGGTTACACGCTCGTTGCTGGCGACAGAGTCCTTGTTAAAGACCAAGATACGGCTAGCGAAAACGGCATTTACGTTGTAGCTGAGTCTGGTGCGCCTTCCAGGTCTGACGATGCAGACTCGTCGCTTGAAGTCACTGGCGGAATGTTCACATTTGTTGAGCAGGGCACATTAAATGCTGATTCTGGCTGGGTACTTATCACAGACGGTTCCATTTCACTTGGAACAACAGGTCTTGAATTTGCGCTCTTTTCTGTTGCGGGCAATATTCTTGCAGGTGCAGGTCTATCAAAGACTGGCGATGTTCTTGACGTCAATGTAGATGACACATCAATTGAGATTACTGATGACACACTACGAATTGCGTCTGGAGCTGCTGGTGACGGTCTTGGCTGGGACGA
>RHAS01000268.1 GCA_010028615.1 Actinomycetota bacterium | reverse complement strand
GACTTTAGAGAACCTAAGATAGCCAGGATTGTCTTTGCTCGGGATTAGTTCTGATTCTGCCGGGTATAACATCCATTTTTGATCACCAATCTTGACCTTGCTTCCAGGACCAGGCTTAGTCTCAAGCTTTAAAGTTCTTCGCTTGAGGCGTGCTCGTGAATTTTCTGGGATTCCCCAGTCTGAAATCACTTCGCATTGCTCAATCACAAAGACATCTTTGTCGTTCTCCCATTCATCCATCGGCTGTTCTAGCCGCCGATAGTGCTCCCACCAAAAAGCTTTGTTTTCCCGACGGTGGAAATCGATAGCTGCAGCAGCCAGGGCAATCGCTGTGTGATCGCTAGTTCTCTCAGCCAAGGGTACATCTGAGATCAGTGACATTAGGTTTTCGTAGAGCGGATCAAGCTCCTGCTCTTCGACTTCGCGGCCAGAAGCTGTCTTAGATCCAGACAGTGCCACGCCATGCTTTCGGGCTTCATCGGCTAGCCAGTTACGTAGGGCGAGTGTAGACCTGCAGTCGTAGGCGTTGTAATCCTCAATTTGCTTGAGCTTAGCTTTGGCGGCGGCCACTTGGCCATCAGTGACAAGATCACAATAGTTTGCGTATTCGACCACTGAGTCTGCCGCGTTTGTAACGCCTTCTCTCTCTTCGTCCTTAACAAAGATAGGCTCTAGCTTCTTAAGTGAATAACTGGGGCTGCCAACAGTAATTGTTCGCTTCACTATCGGGTATAGATCAACCAAGACGTTTTCAGTCAAAAGCTGGCTGATGTATTCCTCTTCAACCCCATAGCGGGCGGCTAGTGAAAGGAGATGTGTTTTTTCGTATGCCGCGTAGTGATAGATGTGCATTTTCGGGTGGGCGGTTCGGCGCTCCTTAATGTACTGCACGAAATCTAAGAACGCTCGCTTTTCTTGTTCAAGGTTGTGAGCCCACAGCGGATGAAATTTCTTATTCTCGTCTACCCAACCAAAAAGGTAATCCAATCCCCAAACGGAACCTTCGTTGTATAGCGGGTCTCCTTCGAAATCAAAGAATATGTCCCCAGCATCAATTGGTGGTATAGCCGACAAAGCTTGAGCATTGAAAACCTCGTAATAGGGGGAGGATTGTTCCCTACTCTTTTTCGTCTCAACTTGTGCTCTAGCCTGAGCCTTGAGGGCAGTAAAGGTTCTTAGAGACATGTCAGGGACTTTATTAAGTTTTGTCCCAGCCAGATCCGCAAGAGTTCTGATACCGGCGGCCCGGAGCTTTGAGCGCTGTTCTAATCGCATGCCCGCGACAAGAAGAACATCATGTGTTCTCTCGATTTCGGGCTCA
>RHAS01000267.1 GCA_010028615.1 Actinomycetota bacterium | reverse complement strand
GTCCCAAACATCTGCCTGCCCAGACCAGATAAGAAACTCTCTGAGTTCAGCTTCCATCTGCTGAATCTTCCGGGCGGCAATGACCGACTCCAGCGCCTCAGACATTGCCGACTTACCCTGATGCTTGGCGCGTTCTTCATTGGATGCTTTCTGGACTGCATCCCTCGCGTCAAACAACTGCATGAACTCTTGGAGGCATTCATTCGCATCTTTCCCAACTTGGATAGCGCGTTTGATACCCCCGACAGCAGCCTCCGCAGCGGCTAAGGCGACAGCGATCTCGATCATTAGTGGATCTTATCCACAAGCTACGCCTGTGAAAACTGCCAAGTTTGCGTCACACCAACATCTGAACTAAAAATTACTTGAGCTGTTTGAAAATACGACCAAGTAGCTGATGTCCCATAATAATTACCTCTATACATTGAGTTTATTTGATTAGAACCAACTTTAAGCCTCATTGTTATATTTGGAAAAACACTACTAGTAGTATATGACTCTACGTACGCATAATAAACAGAATTAATTGTATCATAGCCAGTAAACATGGCGGGGGATGTACCATCAAAGATTGTTCCAGTTATTGACCCCATATAACCAAGTATGTAACCATAACTTCTACCATCAAGAAAATCATAATAACCAGGAGTGATGGTGCCCATAAAGTTATATTTATTTCGCATAGCGTTCATATTGACGCTACCGGCATCCTGGTTAGCAAGAAATCTAACTTGCGAATCATTAAAACTAATTGCCGCTGTTGGACTCCTTCCTAATGCGGAATTAATATCTGACATTGAGATCGTGCCACTTGGTGTAAGCGCCATCACGACACCCTTACAAATAAGCCAGCGTACCATCTATATGCTTCGTGGACACTCAATTTAGACTCTACCTCGGATACCATGATATGCCTTTAAGAAACAGTCCAGAAATATATGTTTATTGTTTCAAAATCATATGATGAACCAGACCATCTGCTAACTTTTGCATATGAACCAGACTTGATAGGGAATGAAAACGATTGCCCCCAAGTATTATTATTAAAATCATTTGCAAGTATTGCAATCACAGTTCCAAGTGATGAAGTTGACCCGACCTCTACCTGCAATCCGTTAATATATGAACCAACAGCAGAAATCGTAACGATCCCATTGCTCGGAGCTTGCCATAACGAATCATAGGTAATTGTTGACCGGCTTCCGCTACTGTAACTCGGGAATCCAGCGTTTGAAGCAGTCGCAGCATTACCGGTGATGTTGATCGCCCAGGTTCCACTCGCGCCGGTTCCGGTCGGGGACGGGACGTTTGTTCCGATCGCAAGCCCTAAATTTGTTCTAGCGCCTGATG
>RHAS01000266.1 GCA_010028615.1 Actinomycetota bacterium | reverse complement strand
GAGATTACTTGAATAAGCTGGGTAGCTAGTTCACTTGCAGTAGTTGCCTTTTTCAAACCTGCTGCAGTAACGGAATTGCGATTTAGATTATCTAACCAGGTAGGGTAAGCCACTGGTCTTTCATAGACAGGACCATCGTGGGCCACTGTTCTTGGTGGGACATCTACAATTCTTTCTTTACCCCAGTCGATGTATAGTCTTGGTTCGCGAATTACTTTGCCTAGAACACTGAATTCAACCTCATGCTTGTTCACAATTTTTGTGAAAGCCTTTAGATGTTTTTTAGGAACTATTGCCATCATGCGTTCTTGTGACTCACTCATCAAAATTTCTTCTGGTGTGAGTGATTCATCTCTAAGTAGAACCTTCTTCAGCTGGACTTTCATGCCAGCTCGTCCATTAGATGCCAATTCACTCGTTGCACAAGACAACCCAGCACCACCGAGATCCTGAATACCGGCGACAACTCCAGCAGCATAAAGTTCTAAGCAGCATTCAATTAGAACCTTTTCAGCAAATGGATCACCGACTTGAACCGCAGGTCTTCTTGATGGACCATCAGCATCAAATGTTTCCGAAGCTAACACAGAAACACCACCGATACCATCCGCTCCAGTTCTAGCACCAAACAAAATCACCAAATCGCCAGGGTTTGAAGCTTTCGCTAGCTTTAGATCTTCATGCCGCAGCGCTCCAACCGATAGCGCGTTCACTAGCGGGTTACCCTGATAAACCTTGTCGAAGACAGTTTCACCACCAATGTTTGGCAGTCCTAAACAGTTACCGTAGAAGCTAATACCTGAAACCACTCCGTGCACTACTCGTGCCGTGTCAGGGTGGGCAGGAGCACCAAAGCGCAATTGGTCCATAACAGCAATTGGCCTAGCCCCCATGGTCAAAATGTCGCGGACGATACCGCCAACACCTGTTGCAGCACCTTGGAAAGGCTCAATGTAGCTGGGGTGATTGTGTGATTCAACTTTGAAAGTAACCGCCCAGCCTTCACCGATATCAACCACACCAGCATTTTCACCCATACCGACCATGAGGTTTTTCTTCATCTCATCGGTAACCTTTTCACCGAATTGACGAAGATAAACCTTTGAAGATTTATATGAACAGTGCTCGGACCACATCACCGAATACATAGCTAGTTCAGCACTAGTTGGCCTGCGCTTCAGGATTACCCTAATCCGCTCATACTCTTCTTCTTTTAAGCCCAGTTCTTGCCAAGGCTGTTCTTTACTTTTCGTCTTTCTAGCAAATTTGACGGTATCAACCGAAGGTGTTTTCACTAAGCGTTCACCACCTGATTGATAACAGATTTGAAAAACTGTAAACCATCAACTCC
>RHAS01000265.1 GCA_010028615.1 Actinomycetota bacterium | reverse complement strand
GGTAATTTGGGTAACTGGATTAGTCCGCCAGTCAGTACCAACAATCTCCATCTTGGTAGCAGGTAGAGCTTGCGGAATTCCATGAGCGCCGGTGACTCGATTTCGCGCCTTGTAGTTCCAATTACTCTCTTTAGTCCAAAGTTGATCAAGGCAGGTAAATTGTTTTGGCGACCAGGTGTATTTGGCGGCGATTATCTCTTGGGCAATAGTTTTAGCACCCTCGGCCTGACGGGAAAGATCTACCTGGCGGGCAGCTACTGAAACCAAAGCCATATCTGAGGCATCAACTGTCTTAACCGCATCTAACTCAAGTAGGGAGGGGGTTGGATCAAACTCCTCCTCAACTGGCGCAGGTGGTGCGACCTCCAATGAGCTTTCAACCGATCCAATCGTCACCGATGAGGTTAGATTGCTTGATGCATAGGCCGGCTCTGAGATCAGAAGGAAAAAAGCGAGCAGGGCAGCGGTGATCGATACCCGGTGAACCCGGCGATCTGGCAACAAAAGCTGCTTGATCATCTCTACCTCCTCCAGTAAACCCCTTCCAATGGGTCACTAATGACCTCTTGGAACTGCTTTAGGGTCTCAGCCAGGGATGGACGGGGCAACTTTATAGAGGCGTGTGGCGCAATTATGTTTATATTCACAGGTAATCTAGATATCAAAACCGCAGGTCAGATACAAAGAAGTCCGATTTATCCCTTATGTCGTATGAGGGGTAGAAAATCAGTTGGAGAAGTTAATTGGCTCCTCAAGTAGCTCAGTTACCAAAGCTGCAATCTGAGATCGCTCACTTCTGGTCAAGGTGATATGGGCAAAGAGGGGGTGACCTTTAAGGGATTCAACCACCGCAACCACCCCATCATGGCGGCCCACCCGAAGGTTGTCCCGTTGGGCGATGTCATGGGTGAGTACCACCCTAGAACCCTGACCAATTCTAGATAGCACAGTTAAAAGAACTCCCCGTTCTAAGGATTGGGCCTCATCAACAATTACAAATGAGTCATGAAGTGAGCGGCCTCGGATATGGGTCAGTGGCAAGACCTCAATTAACCCTCGCTCCACCACCTCATCTAAAACCTGCTGGCTAACCAATGCCCCCAATGTGTCAAAGACTGCTTGGGCCCAGGGAGACATTTTTTCATTTTCAGTTCCTGGTAGATAACCAAGCTCCTGGCCACCAACTGCATAAAGGGGACGGAAGATAACTACCTTTTTATGTAATCGCTTTTCCAGCACCGCCTCTAAGCCGGCAGATAATGCCAAAGCGCTTTTTCCAGTACCAGCTCTCCCACCTAAGGAGACAATTCCAACCTCCGGATCTAACAAAATGTCTAAAGCAACTCTTTGT
>RHAS01000264.1 GCA_010028615.1 Actinomycetota bacterium | reverse complement strand
AGTCACAGTGTTCAAACCAGGAACCAAAACATCTTCACCAGAAACGACAACGGTTGCCTTAGCGCTATTCGCGGTAGCAACAACTGCAACCGAAGAAGTGCCATTAGCTTTCGAAACAGTATCTCCAGCGCTTATCGCAACGCCGTCAACGGTAATGCCTGCTAACGTGTTGTCAGTTGACGCCTCTGGAACGATGATCGAAATTACAGTGTTCTCTGTGGATCCATCCTGAGCGGTAACTGTAATAGTTCTACTGTTTGTTCCAGTAGTAACAGTGCTAGTACCGGAAACTGTGTAACTTGCAAAGGCGTTTGCCAGGCTGACAACAACCTCTGCTTCGGTAGTACCTGCAGTCAAAGTGATTTCATTACCAGTAACTGTGGAACCGTTTACCGTAATAGCGCTGATGGTCTTGACCGATGAAGCAGGTAGGACGTTCAAGGTTACTGAGTAATTAGCCGTTGCTCCAGATTGAGCTGTAACAGTAACAGTAAGAGTGCTGGTTCCAGCTGGAATTGAGCTTGCTCCGGAAACAGTAAATGTAGAAGTTGCAGCCTCAGTGTCAACATCAACCGATACATCTGTAGTTCCAAATAGAAGGTCAACAGTGTCACCATTTGAAACAGCTGTTCCGTTGATTTGGAAGCTCGAGATGTTGGTATTGGTGTTTGCAGCTGCAACCACAATCTTGAAACTGTAGGTCTTTTCTACGCCAGTTTCAGCAGTTACCGTGATCGAAGCGTCGTTTTCTCCGACTATAAACTTTGAATCTCCAGTTATGGTGTAGGTAGCAGTGTTGCTCGTTGTTACTACAGCAACCGTTACATTTTGGGTACCAAAGCTGGCGTTGTATACGCTGGTGCCATCTTCAGCAATTGTGAAGTTATTGCCATCAATCTTTACAGAAGATAGCGATGTATCGCTGGATGGGACTCTAACGGTAACGGTAACTGTGTATACCTTTACTGTTCCATCATCAGCGGTAACTGTAACGGTCACTTGGTTGGCACCAGGCTGAAGGTTAGTGTTTCCCGCTGTCAAGGCTGTCGCTAGGTTGCTGGTTGGGACTGCCTCAACTGATACAGAGGTACGTCCCTGGGCAATAGTTATAGAGCTTCCATCGGTAACAGTTTCACCATCAACCTTGAAAGTTGATAGCGAAGTATCGTTTGAGAAGGCTGGGGCAGAGCGAACAACGGTGACGGTGTAGGTGGTCTTGGTTGTTCCGTTAGCAGCAGTAACTTCAACTGAAACAGTGTTGTTGCCCACTGCTAATCCGGTACCACCGGTGATTACCCGAGTTGCATTCGAGTCTGCTGGGTCAGCAACAACCTCAACAGAGGTAACTTCA
>RHAS01000263.1 GCA_010028615.1 Actinomycetota bacterium | reverse complement strand
GTCCTTCCAGCAACCCATCTTCACGCACCAATCCCAGAAATCCTTGCCGTTGTGAAGGCCGAGGGAGTACCCCGCCGCCCTCAACTGGAGCGGGCTTTCCGCAAGCGAGGAATCAATTTTGAGTTGGGCGTAAAGTTTAAATCTGCCGAACGTGGTAAGAAAGATGTAAAGGTCACCTTGGAGGATGGCAAAGAGTTCTCCGCAGAGATTTTGTTAGTCGCAGTTGGTCGCGGTCCAGTTTCAACTGGTTTGGGTTATGAAGAGGCTGGAATCAAGATGGATCGTGGCTATGTTTTAGTAGATAACAAATGCCGCACCAATGTAGCTGGTGTTTGGGCAGTTGGTGATCTAATTCCAACACTGCAATTAGCTCATGTCGGGTTTGCTGAGGGAATTATGGTTGCGGAGGAGATTGCAGGTTTGAATCCAAGAGCAATTAATTATGATGGCGTGCCACGTGTTACTTACTCAGAGCCTGAGGTTGCATCAGTTGGACTAACTACTGCAGCAGCTAAAGCAGCTGGCCATGATGTAGTGGAGTTAAATTATGATCTGGCTGGAAATGGTAAGGCAAATATTTTAAAGACCGCGGGTTCAGTTAAGTTAGTTGCCAAAAAGAATGGGCCAATACTTGGCATACATATGGTTGGATCTCGAGTTGGCGAGTTATTAGCTGAGGCTCAACTGATCTATAACTGGGAGGCTGATGCAGCAGATGTTGCCCAACATATTCATGCCCATCCAACCTTGTCTGAGGCTATGGGTGAGGCACACTTAGCCCTGGCCGGTAAGCCACTGCATGCACACGGTTAGAGTTAAAATGGTTGATAGAGAGGTTGAAATCTAAATGACTTTTTCAGTAACCATGCCAGCACTTGGCGAATCTGTAACTGAGGGAACTGTAACTCGTTGGTTAAAAAAAGAGGGTGACCAGATTGCAGTTGATGAGCCATTACTAGAGGTTTCAACCGACAAAGTAGATACTGAGATTCCATCCCCGGTAGCGGGAGTATTACAAAAAATTGTTGTGCAAGTAGATTCCACAGTTGCAGTCGGAGCAGAGTTAGCGATTATCGCAGAATCAAATACTTCGACTAAGGCTGCTGCGCCAGCACCAACACCGGTACCAGTTTCAACACCAGCGCCTGCGCCAACTCCACCTGCTGCGCCAACGCCTGCTCCAGCGGTTGCTGCTGCGCCGGTAGCAAGCAGTGGGGCAACAATTGTTTCGATGCCAGCACTTGGTGAATCTGTTACGGAAGGAACTGTAACTAGATGGCTTAAAAAGGTTGGTGATGCAGTTGCAGCAGATGAAGCACTGCTTGAGGTCTCAACTGACAAAGTTGATACTGAGATTCCATCCCC
>RHAS01000262.1 GCA_010028615.1 Actinomycetota bacterium | reverse complement strand
TTTTCAGTTACACCTGGTTTCACTAAATAAGCAAAACCACTGAGCGCTTTAGCATCCCCAGTTACCCAATACGTGGGTCGCTCGACGCCTGCGGCTGGATCAATATCAAATTCAATACCAGTAATAACGCTTGAACGAATTGGATCGCCAGATAAGCTTAAAATTAAAGGGTCACTCTTATCCTGGGCAAGAACAGAGAATGTTACTTTGTATTGATCTAGGTTTGAACTTGCAGTAGTTCCACCGCGTGGATCAGCGATAAACGCTTGTGCTGATAAAGTACCAGATGTATCAGCACCGCCATTAATTAATACCAGTTTCTTGGAAGTTCCATCACTGTTAATAATGTCACTGGCTTTAAATAACCAAACACCATCACCGCCTCCAAGACTTGCACCAACAGGAACATAGCTGGAATTCTGAAGCACTGTGAAATACGCTTGGGGAGGCGCGCCAGTTACTAAAACTGATACGTCATCATAATTAATAACGTTTAAAGTTAACTTGTCACCAGCAATCTGAGTGGTTGATTTATAGGTACTGGTATCCCATTTTCCACTGTAGCCAGAACTACTTGCATTTGCAGATAATGCTTCTGCAATACCGTTCGTAGAGAACTTTTGTGCAACCTCAGATGCTAAGAGTGTGCTGGCTGTTTTGTTAGTAAAGGTTAATCCATTTATAGTAATTGAACCATTTACCGCAAGATTTGTAACGGTTTGCGTAACAACTGGAAGTGAGCTTGGCAAGTCTACTTGTAAAGGAATTAAGCTCTTTGTTTGAACTGTACTCTCACCAATTGATACATTACCTTTATTGAGAGCTGGATCCAAATCAAGTGTAGGCGCAACAACGGGACGATAGATCGACAAATCGATGGTCTTCGATACCGTCGCAGCTACTACGCCCGTATCTTTGGAGCTTGACTCCACTAGGAGCGAAAGTTTGTTGTCTAAACGAAAATCGGATGTGGCAGAAACATTGAGGGTGGAGAGCTTAGCAAGCTCTGCCGCTGTTTTGGCCTCAAAGAAATACACGCTCTCGTTATTGAGCACACCCACCTTTAAGAGAATCGGGGTGGTTTCACTGCCGTACTTAAAGTTAATGGTTTGTGCGGAGGTCGAGGTCAGGCCCTTGACCCAGACTTTGACACTTAAGGTCTCAGAGCTATCGACCAAAGCGGATTGGATCGGGATCGCCAGCGAATCGACGCTTGCATCGGCAATCAAGCCACTCACGGCGCTCGGTGTAATGAGTAGCGGCGCATCGGACACCGGAGTGACCGTGAGCGTTGCTGGCAATTCCGCGCCAAAGGCTAATCCGCCATCGGACTCTTGTGTGGCGGCTTGGAAAGTGAGCGTTATGGTGCCTGAGTATTGCG
>RHAS01000261.1 GCA_010028615.1 Actinomycetota bacterium | reverse complement strand
ATGGGAAGACAGGTTGAAGGCCCAGATGTCAGTGGCAAGAAAGTTGTCGTTGTTGAGGATACTTCAACCACTGGCGGTTCACCGCTTACTGCAGCTAAGGCATTAGAAGAAGCTGGAGCAATCATTGTTGCTGTTGCGACAGTTGTTGATAGGGATACCGGTGCGCAGAAAGTTATTGAAGATGCTGGTTACAAATATCTAACTGCAATAACTTTGGACGATTTAGGGTTGCGCTAGTTGTGACGGATTAGCGTACCCTTGCCCTTGTGGGTAGTGTACTTAATCCAGTCCACCTTGAGCGATGCCTGCTGGATGGTTTCATCAAGCGCACCGCCGTCAAAGTTTCCACCGGTTGCAAGATTTAGAATCAGGTAAAACTCGGCGTTGAACACCCAACTGTTTGGTGCTATTGAGCTTTTGGTGTGTGAGCCAACAAGATTTCCATCGACATAAAATTTGATGCTGTTTTGCAGCCAGTCAACTCTATAGATGTGGAAACCAGCAGTTAGCGGAGTATTACCGGAGAAGTAGTAATCGCTTAATGCATTGCCACCTGAGTAATCAGGGCCGTGCAGGCTTGCTACCGAGTGGTATGGTTGTGAACCTCTGGCCTCGATGATGTCAATCTCACCACAAGAAGGCCAGCCATCACAGGTGGACCTTGGAACGCCTAGCATCCAGAATGCTGGCCACATTCCTGTACCAGCGGGAGTTTGGATTCTTGCTGAAATACTCCCGTATTTAAATCCGAGCTTGCCTCGAGTGACAATCTTGGCGCTGGAATACTTACAGTCGATGCACCAGTTAGTAATGTATTGATCCTTTGGATCTTCTGGGTTTAGTTTGATGGCATTAATTACCAGTCGACCTCGCCCATCCATGGCGATGTTGGCGGTCTTGTTGGTGTAATACTGCTGCTCTAGGTTTCCCCAACCCATGCCATTGCCGAGATCATATGACCAAAATTTAGGGTCTACTTTGGTGCCAGCTTTAGAACTGAAATGCTGGGTCCACAGGGTCTTTTCGGCAGGAACCGTTACCGCCTGGGCTGTGGAGTTGAAAGTTGAGCCAATTAGTCCAAAAAGGGCTAAAACTAAGGCCAATCGAAGTACTTTTTTCACGGCAAACCTCTACTCCCTAGTATGCGTTACCAAAGATTACTTTTTGGTAACAGTTGGCTTGATTTAGGCTTCTCGAATTGCTAAGAAACCGCTTTCACGCTTGACTTATCTTACTGTGAAACCGCTTTCGCAGTTTACTACAAACCTTACTCGTGAGGAAGTAGGCCTCCCCAATTTACTGTCGCACAACAGTTAACTGGGGAGGCAACACCTCGTTATAGGAGATCAAATGCTACGCTCTCGATTCAGCTTGAAGTCTGTATCGG
>RHAS01000027.1 GCA_010028615.1 Actinomycetota bacterium | reverse complement strand
CTGAAGATGCCAACCGGTGGTGGCACGTGGCCAGCTTTCTGGGCACTTGGCACAAACATCAACACCGTTCCTTGGCCAGGTTGCGGTGAGTTGGACGTAGTCGAGTTTGCTGGAAACCGACCAAATATAAATACTTCTGCGGTGCACTACAGAAATTCAAGCGGTAACCATGAATACAAATCAGGTGCGCTGAACAGCAGTTTTGGATTAGCCCAGGACTTCCATCTTTATGGAATGCTTTGGACTCCGACGGAAATCAAGTTCTATATTGATGATCGTCTAACCCTAACTGTGAAGAAAAGCGACACCGGTTTAACTACTTGGCCATTTGGACCGAATAGCGCTGGAGTAAACCCGAAGATGTATATGATCTTCAACCTAGCGATGGGTGGAAGTTACGGCGGTGGTATTGCAAGCGGCTATAACAAGGCAAGCTTTACCATTGACTATTTCCGCTACTACAGCGCTAATGGTTTTGGATCTACCCCGACCAACAACTAGGGAAACTTGTAGGCCCCGTGGGAATCGAACCCACGACCCACGGATTAAAAGTCCGTTGCTCTAACCAACTGAGCTAGAGGCCCAAAAAACACAACTTCCTTATTCTAATTTGTTATCTGGGGGATTTGGTGGCCAAGTTCGGAATCTTATGGCTGAGAAGTGATAATTTCTAGTTATGGCCGAGTCGAACCGCAGATTAGCGTTTAACGCTGGTCAAATAGTGGTTTTTGGTTTTCTGGTGGGCAACGTAATTGGAACACTGCTATTGATGCTGCCTATCAGCGTAAATGAGCCAGGTTCAACAAACCTAATGACCGCATCGTTTACCTCAGTATCAGCGCTATCGCTAACTGGATTAGGTGTTGTCGACACCGCAGTTTACTGGTCGGGGTTTGGGCAGTTCGTAATAATGGCCCTGATTCAAATCGGCGGCTTTGGGATCATGGCTATCGGCTCCATGCTTGTTCTATTTATAACGCAAAAGGTGAGCTTCAGAACAAAATTAACCAGCACCGCTGAGCAGAAAGCGCTGGGATTAGATGACTTTAGACATCTCTTGGTGCGCTTATTTCAAATCTCTTTTGCAGTTGAAGCTTTACTTGCCCTAGTGCTTGGTATTCACTTCTGGCTCAACTACAACATCGATCTCCCTGCTGCCCTCTGGCATGGATTGTTTCACTCTGTGGCGGCGTTCAATAATGCCGGGTTCAGCAACTTTGAAGGCGGGCTTATAAGATTTGCTGCGGACCCGATCGTCCTTCATTCAATTGCTATAACTTCGATTATTGGTGGTTTGGGTTTTCCAGTTTTGATTGAGGTAACCAGAAGGTTATTTAGACGTCTCAGAATTGCTAGTTTTAGAGCTTCTGAAATCGGAAACCGGCTTTCGCTTAACTCAAGAATTGTTCTGCAGTTCACGGTTGCTCTTTTGGTTCTTGGGACAGTATTCACGGCAGCCATCGAGTGGAATAATCCTAAAACTCTGGGGACGCTTAGTATTTGGGACAAGCTTCACAACGCCTGGTTTGCCTCGGCTATGGCCAGAACTACCGGATTTGCGTCTCTGGATTATGGGAAATTCAATGAAGAGTCTCTTTTAATTACCGACATCCTCATGTTTATCGGTGGTGGAAGCGCTGGAACATCGGGTGGTCTTCGCATTACAACTTTTGCCGTATTGATATTTGTACTAATTGCAGAAATTCGTGGCTATAGCCGAGTAAATGCTGGCAATAGACGGCTACCAGTATCTGTGCAACGAACAGCCGTAGCGCTAACCACACTTTCGATTATCTGGGTTGGTGGAATGGTTGTAGCAATGCAGCTAATCACCGACTTTTCCACTGACCAGATACTCTTTGAGGTGCTTTCCGCCTTTGGAACCTGTGGTCTTTCAACCGGAATAACACCATTGCTTCCCGAACCTGCAAAGATATTGCTTATGGTGATGATGTTTACTGGGCGTATTGGTCTGGTGCTGGTGGCAACAGCGCTAGCCGGAAAAGCCCAACCGCTAACCTACAAACTCCCGAAAGAGAGGCCACTAATTGGCTAAGAAACTAAAACTAAATTCATCGAAGCACGCCTCGAATGTGGTGGTCATTGGATTAGGAAGATTCGGCGGAGCACTTGCCAAAGAATTAGTAGATCTAGGCCGTGATGTGCTGGGTCTTGACTCAGATGAAGCCAGAGTGGCAGAGTATGCAAACTATCTAACCCACGTGGTTGAAGCGGACCCTACCAACGAAGACGCGCTGCGTGAACTAGGTGTCCAAGATTTTGATGCGGCGGTAGTGGCGATCAGCTCTTCAATTGAAACCAGCATTTTGACAGCATCAATTCTCATGCAAATTGGGGTTAAGCAAGTTTGGGCAAAAGCTGCCTCTGAGGCGCACGGACGAATCCTTTCTCAAATCGGTGTTCACCACGTGGTTTATCCAGATAGCGATATGGGTAAGCGTATTGCCCACCAGGTAGGTGGAGATCAGCTCGACTACGTCCAGATTGATGAGGGCTTTGTGCTTGCTAAGACCACAGCATCAGCAGATTTCAACGGGCAAACCTTGGAGCAACTAGGTTTTAGAAGAAAGTTTGGAATCATCGTCATTGCTACGAGCAACTCTGATAACAACTATCAGGCTGCAGGTCCCGCCACTCTAATTCACGAAGGCGACTATCTGATTGTTGCAGGGCCTAAAGACAAGATCGACGAGTTCTGCGAGGATTAGGTTAGATCTCTCCAAGGTTAATTTCTTAGAGCGCGAACTCGATTGTTGCAGCCACGGCTTTCTTCCAGCGCTGGTACTCAGCTTCCAGTTCCTTATTCGGGGTAAATCTTGTTTCTACCTTGCTGATGCCTTCAAGATCTTCCATTGACCACAGACCCACTCCTAGACCAGCTAAATAGGCAGCCCCTAGTGCGGTCGATTCAACTTGATAAGGCCGTTCAATTGGAAGTTGCAGCAGATCTGACTGAATCTGCATCAATAGGTTATTTGCCGATGCACCACCATCAACGCGAAGGCTAGTTAGCCTTACCCCGGTTTGGCTCATGGCATCAAAGACATCTCGAACTTGGAAAGCTAGGGCCTCTAGTGTTGCCCTTGCTAGGTGACCTCGTTTTGTTCCGCGGGTTAAGCCAAATACTGTTCCTCTAGCATCGGGGATCCAATATGGTGCACCGAGACCAGTTAGCGCTGGAACAAAAACCACCCCGCCACTATCCGATACTGATTTGGCAAGTTCTTCAATCTCAGCGCTGGTTTGAATTATCTTCAATTCATCGCGAAGCCACTGCACGGCCGCGCCAGAAACAAACACCGATCCTTCATTGGCATATGTGAGCTTCCCGTTTAGACGCCAGGCGATGGTGGTGATTAGGCCATTATCTAAAAGGATTGGTTTATCCCCGGTGTTTTGCAGGATGAATGCTCCGGTACCGTATGTGCACTTTGCGCCACCAACCATAAACTGGGCCTGACCAAAAAGTGCTGCTTGCTGATCCCCAGCAATACCGGCTATCGGAACATTTAGTTCAAAAAAGTCTTCAGTTATTCCGATAATCCCACTCGAGTCGACAACTTCAGCTAAGGCTTTTTCTGGGATTCCAAAAAGCTCTAGAAGTTCTTTGGAGTATTCACCTTTATGAATGTCAAAAACTTGTGTTCTTGAAGCGTTGCTTGCATCGGTGGCATGCACCTTACCATTAGTAAGTTTTGAAATAAGAAAAGTATCGATGGTGCCAACAACTGCACTACCTGATTGCACCTGCTGCCAAATTTCTGGATTGTGCTTTGCAATCCAGGACAACTTTGCTGCTGAGAAATATGGATCTAGTGGTAAGCCGGTTAGTTTTTGAACATTTTCTCCAGCGTCTAATTCTTCTAGAATGCTTGCTGTTCTTCGATCCTGCCAAACAATCGCAGGACACTTAGGGGCTAGGGTTTTACGATCCCATACCCCGACTGTTTCCCGCTGATTCGTTATACCTATTGCAGTGATGCTGTTCTTATCTAGTGACCCCGGTGGTTCCAGCATCGATAGCTAAAATCATGTTTCTACCCTAGTGAGGCATTGGTTCATAGAGAGCATCATCTCGCGAACGGTCTTTGCGGGGCCATTCAACGACCAGCATGGCTATTAGCATCAAGCTACCGCCAATAAGACTCTGCAGCGAGAGCACCTCTTGACCGACCAGCACTGATGTTAGGGCAGCAAAGACCACTTCCATGGTCAGAATTATGGCCACCCGAGATGCGTCCATTATGGACTGAGCCCAGGTCTGAACAAAAAATGCCAAAGCGGTGGCAAATACTGCGGTGAATATAATGGCAAACCAAACCGTCGGCTCTACTGTGAGGTCAACGCCATCGGGTATTGCACCAATCCAACAAAACAGGCCAACTGCGCCGAGCTGAATGACAGTTAGCGCATAGACATCTTTATCTTGCGACCAGCGAGAAAGTCCAACGATATGTAGTGCGAAAGCCAATGCTCCTGCCAAAATCCATAATTGCCCGATATCGAAACTTGCATCTTTGATAGTTATAAAGCCAAGACCGATGGTGGCTAAGACAACGGCTATAGCAACGGTTGCTTTAGGTCTTTTGCGGAGGATCAGCCAGATCAAGATTGGGGTGAGCACGACGTAGAGACCAGTGATGAAGCCGGTTATTGCCGCTGTTGAAACGGTTAAACCTATTGTTTGGGTGATATAGGCAATAGCCAGGATAAATCCCAAGATCAAACCGTATTTTAGAGTTTCGCCTCGGAAGTGAAGCAATGTCTTTGGTCTAACCAGAATCATTAGAAAAGCTGCGATGGTAAAACGGATGGCGAGAAAATCAAATACCTGGATCATTTCCATGGCGGGTTTCATCACCACAAATGATGCTCCCCAGGCAATAGTTACCCCGAGCAGTGCTAATACTGCCAAGCCGTTTTTCTTCACCGCTTAACTCTATTTGCGGCGTTTGATTTTGGTGTCATGAGCGACGTGCTTGATCATGCTTGGAAAAACTAATCCGTGCATGGGAAGCACCGACCACCAGTAGAGCTGACCTAAGAGCCCTTTTGGAACAAATATTGCTCGCTGAACGACTTTGGTGCCACCGTCTTTAGTTGGTTCTGCTTGGAATTCCAACCAGGCTAGCCCAGGCAGTTTCATCTCAGCTCGAAGGCGCAATAGGTGAGGTCTGGCGATTGCTTCAACTCTCCAGAAATCAAGCGATTCACCTTCGATTAGAAAATACGGATCTCTTCTACCGCGACGAAGCCCGACACCACCGGCAAGGCGGTCAAGAAGCCCACGTAGTTCCCACGCCCAAGTTGCCGTCGAGTAACCATTCTCGCCACCGATTGATTCGATTCGCTTCCACACTTTTTCGATTGGATCCTTGGAATACTCAGTTCTCACATCGGTGTATAGTGAACCACCAGCCCACTTCGGGTCGGTAGGTAGCGGTTCGCTTGGTCCGCCAGGTAGCGAAGCATTGCTCCAACGAGTTTCCACGTTGGCTTCTTTGATCCTGGTAAGTGCAAGTGCGACCGCACGCTTGAAAGGAGTTAAGCCGCCTGCTGGATCAGGGATATATTTCTTGATCGAATCATCTTTGGCCACAACTTCGTTTTTCAAACTGTCAATCAGTCTTCTAGCTAAAGTAATTGGCACTGGAGTTACTAGGCCAACCCAACCACTAGAAAGTCTCGGGGTTAGTACCGGTAGTGGCATGATGATGCGCTTTTTTAGTCCTGCCGCTTCGGCATACTGCAGCATTAGGTCTTTGTAGGTGAGTACTTCAGGACCACCGATGTCAAAGTATTGGTTCACATTCTGCGGTATTACTGCAGCACCAACCAGGTAGCGCAGAACGTCCCTAACCGCAATCGGTTGAATTCTGACCGTCACCCATTTAGGGGTAACCATCACCGGAAGGCGCTCGGTTAGATAGCGCAGCATCTCAAATGATGCTGAGCCAGATCCGATTACGACTCCGGCGCGAAGCTCAATTGTGGAAACACCAGACGCTCTAAGAATCTCGCCGGTTTCAGCTCTTGAGGCCAAGTGGGCACTTAGCTTCGACTTGCTCTCGGCCATGCCACCTAGGTAAATAATGCGTTTCACACCTTGGGCCTTTGCGCAACGGCTAAATATTTCTGCCCAGGATCTCTCCTCTGCTTCAAAATCGTCGCGAACCATTAGCGCATGCAGTAGGTAATAAGCGATGTCTACGCCATCGAGGGCTTTGGCCACCGCCTTCTCATCGCTGGCATCGCCTTCGACGACCTGAACCTGACCGAACCAGGGGTAACTGGTAAGTCGCTCAATGTTTCTAGCGAACACTCTCACTCGGTAGCCATGTAGTAGTAGTTCGCGAATGAGTCGTCCACCGATGTAACCGGTTGCTCCGGTTACTAAACAAAGCGCTGGTTCACCCTGCTCGTTTCGAGCTAAATCTAATCCTGCGGTTATTTCACTACTCATTGGTGGACCTGTGAAACTACTCCGTTTACGGTATTGCGATAGAGCGGCTTTTTCTCACCGGCTTCAACCGCGAAAGGTAAGCGGTTTTCGATAGGCGCTACCGGACAGGTTGCAAAATCTGTATAGGAACAAGGGAAATTACCTGAGTAATTAAAATCAAGTAGATATGTCCCATCCTCTTGATAACTTGCCGTAACGCTTCGCCCGGTACCGTAACTCGTTATTCCACTGGTGGCATCTTTGTAGATCATCACTAGGTCTTTGGTGCCGGTTTTATCAAAGGCGGTCAGGCGATAGCTTTCACCTTCGAATTCAAATTCGACTGAGCCGGGGGAGATGTAACCGATGGTCATTCCCTCGACAACGGAACCGACAACAATTTCTTTAGGGGCATCAAATGGAATTAGCTTGGCGGTTAAAGCGAATTTTGGATCATAGTCAAAGGTGATCACGCTTTCAAAACTTTTTAGCATTTCGGAATTTGGGTCTCTAGGTCTAATCACCATTTGGTTATTTCTAATTGCCAATTCAACTTTTATACCGTCAAAATCTATTTGAATATCGTCATTGATTTCCCAAGAGAAATCTCCGCCGTTGCTGTATATCACCGAGATTGTTTTTCCGGTTGCCGACCACTGACCAGAAACGCCAACGATTTCCTGAGGCTGTTCGGTGAGCCATCCGATTGTGGTTATACTCAAAAATCCTGCGGGGTCAGAAAAGAAGCGATTACGTGAGGCAAGCCAATTTTGCCATTTTTCGGGAGAGGTCATATACAAAGATTAGTCGCGGTTTAGTTGTTCGACTAATTCGATAGAGACAATGCGGGTTTTGGACTTGGCTGCCTTTTCTGCGATGTGAAGGACATAGAAATCGCCCGGCCTCAGCGATGTGATCTCTGCTAACTGCTTTCGGGTTCCCTTATCGGCATAGCTGACAAGCGCTTCCACAATTGTTGGAAAGGTCGGACGATGTGAACAAATAACAAAGGACTGACCTCGCTCCACGAGTTTATGGACCAGTTTATGGGTCCGTTGCGGTCCGTTTTTAGCCCCTAATTCGCTTAGTTGAGACCTCTCAAGCAGACTTACCCGATACTTGGCAGCAAACGGAGCTACAGTATCCTTGCAGCGCTTCCAACGGCTGGAGATTACCTGCTTTGGGCCAAATGCAGCCAAAACGTGAGTTAGTTGCGAAGCCTGAACAGTGCCAATTGGAAGTAGTGGGCGACTTGCCTCTCCTTTGTCCCACTCATCCCTTGGTGTTGCCTTAGCGTGCCTAAGCACTATCATCGACCGGGTTTTTAATAAACCAGCATCATCAAGTTCGACCAGTTTTTCTAGCGGCTCTAAATCGTGTTTGTAACTGAGTTTCTTTTTGGCCTCTTTAACGCTAAACCAGTCCAAACGTCCGACTTCTTCGTCTGGCACAAATTTTTGAGCCCGCAACATTTGGTTAGTTACCTCGGCGGCCCAGTAGTGAACATACTTTTTTACTTTATCCACCCGATATTCGATAACGGACAATTTCACACCGAGATGGACTTTAAGCCCAGTTTCCTCTTTTATCTCTCTGATTGCCGCAGCACAGACATGCTCGTTCTTATCGAGTTTTCCTTTAGGCCAAGACCAGTCATCATAACGATCGCGATGAATAAGTAAAACTTTTAGTTCGCCGTCAACTTTTCTCCAGGGTATTGCCCCAGCGGCAACTATCGCCATCAGTTAACCGAGCCTGAATGTAAAGTTCTCAGCATTAATTGCTCCTGAACATCATTGAGCTCTTCAATATCTTTTCCAGAATTTCTTTGCCAATGACCTTCAGCATCTAATTGCCAAGCGCTTGAACTATCACTTACTAGCAGCTTGAATAGTTCTTCCATTTCACGTAGGTGATCTTGTTGGCGCAATCTAACTAGGGTTTCGACTCGCCTGTCTAGGTTACGGTGCATCATGTCTGCTGAACCGATATAAACAATCGGATCATTGTTATTTATGAAGCGGAAAACTCTTGAGTGCTCTAGATATCTACCTAGAACAGAGCGCACTCGTATCGTCTCGGAAAGCCCAGTAACCCCTGGTTTTAGCGAGCACATGCCGCGTACCACGATATCGATTGGGACTCCTGCTTTTGAAGCTCGATACAGCGAGTCAATTATTTGCTCGTCGACCAAGCTATTTAGCTTCAGCTGAATTCCTGATGGCTTTCCTTCCAAGGCATTTTTCGCCTCAGTTTCAATTAGCTTGGTCAAGCCCGATCGCACGCCGACAGGAGAGACGAGTAACTCGGAGAAACTTAGTTCTTCGGCATACGCCGATAGCCGATTAAACAGTTTCGCAACGTCTTCGCCAACCGAATCGCGTGAAGTTAGTAGACCATAGTCCTCGTAGAATCTTGCGGTAGTTGAGTTGTAGTTTCCGGTGCCGATGTGGCAGTAGCGCTTGAGCTTGCCTTCCTCTTGGCGGATTACCATCGCTAGTTTGCAATGGGTTTTTAGTCCGACAATGCCATAAACCACGTGCACGCCAGCCTGCTCAAGAATCCTGGCCCAGGCGATGTTATTTTCTTCATCAAAACGAGCCTTAATCTCAACCAGCACTAGCACCTGTTT
>RHAS01000260.1 GCA_010028615.1 Actinomycetota bacterium | reverse complement strand
ACCGACCTTCGATAAACCTAAAGAGTTCAAACGAGCTGTTGTTATCGAAGGTAAAGGGGAAACCGTGAAACTTGGTGACTCCGTTACCGTTCACTACTCAGGCTGGATGTGGCTGGATAAACTAGGCGGCACGTTCGAATCATCCTGGGATTCAAGACCAGCAACTTTCACGCTCCTCAAAGGCCAGTTGATTTCAGGTTTTGTTAAAGCGCTGGACGGGGTAAAAGTTGGTTCTCAAGTTATCGCTGTAATGCCACCAGAAGATGGCTACGGCGAGAGCGGCAATGGAACTATTCCCGCCAACACGACCCTTCTTTTTGTAATAGACGTCCTCGGTGTGAATGACTAGGTGTATAAATCTGATATGGACGATTTAGACCCGAATGAGTACAAAATTGGTAAACCAGAACGGTTGTTCAATCTAACTTGCTTATTGCTTCATTACAAACAGGGCATCAGCAAAAATGACATTTTACGAAGCATCCCTGCATATGCCGCTGAATATGTTGAAGGCGGAAACAATTCATCGCTTGAACGTAAATTTGAAAGAGACAAAGACGAGCTGCGCGAAACCGGAATTATGGTTGAATCAATCATTCGTGAGCATGAGGATCAAAACAATCAAGCATCAATATACATAATCCATAGCGACAGCTTTCATTGGCCTAGAGGTTTGACGCTTACTCCTAGACAGCTGGCACTACTTAATCTTGCTGCAGATGCCTGGGCTGGTGGCTCACTATCTGCTCTTGCTAGTAAGGGAATCAACAAACTTAGGGCTATGGGAGAACTAGGTGACGATGACAGCATTATAGGTATCGCGCCTAGGTTAAATTCACACGAACCTAATCTGCACGAAATTGGCACTGCAATTCACGAGCGTCGGGTAATTGAATTCGAATATCGGAAGCCAGAAGAAGGACAGATTATGCCAAGGACACTTGAGCCATGGCTTCTTAGGCAAATTGCAGGGGAGTGGCTAGTCCTCGGTTATGACCGACTGAGAAACGAACCGAGAAACTTCATGCTCCGGCGCATTGTCAACAAGGTAAAAATAGCGCGTGGTACTGAAAGCTTTGAAAAACCTGATCAAAGTGAAATCGATAAAGCTGTTGCTGCCTTGGAAGATTTCGCTAAGGGTCAAGTTGCGGTAATCAAAGTTAAGAAAAACACTGAGGCCTGGTTCCGTTTTGAATTGGATCTTGGTGCAAACTCAAGTTCGGGCAAAGTAGAACTTAACTACTATGACAAATATGTATTGGCTGAGCAGCTACGAGAATATGGAACTCAAATTGAAGTGCTGAAACCACAAGATTTAGCACAGCTTATTCAAGAGGGCTTCCAGAAGGTGGCTAACCAACATGGCTAATCCAAGATTGGGCGATTCAGAGCGGTTCAACTTGATGCTA
>RHAS01000259.1 GCA_010028615.1 Actinomycetota bacterium | reverse complement strand
ATCGGGATTCGAAGACCCACGCAATGAGTTTCCATCGCGGCGAGCCTGGCACCTTCGATGATCGTAAGGGGATAGCCCCAAACAACACTTTCACGGCTTTCAGCGATAAGAGTTACCTTCGCGAGGTCGCAAAGCTCCCGAAGGGTAAGACAGGCTCGAGGGTTCGATTTTGGCCGGATAAACAAATTTTCGTAAAGGATTCCGAATTTGTCTTAGACGAGATTCTCGCTCGCGCAAGACAAACAGCTTTCCTAGTTCCTGGGCTAAAACTAGTCGTTAGCGATGAAAGAACAGGTAAGCCAGAGAAACACGAATTCTTTTTTCAGGGAGGAATTATTGAATTCGTTGATTATCTTGCCAAGGATGCGCCACTTAGCAACATCTGGAGATTGAGCGGAACTGGAACTTATAACGAAACCGTTCCCGTTCTGAACGCCAAGGGCAACATGGAATCCAAAGAAGTGGAAAGAAAGTGTGAAGTAGACGTAGTTGTTCGTTGGGGCAGTGAATACGACACGAACATCAAGAGCTTCGTCAACATCATTGCTACACCTAAGGGTGGAACCCACATGCAGGGTTTCGAACAAGCCCTGCTCAAGGTTTTTCGCACACAGGCAGAAGCTAATTCGAGAAAATTCAAACTTGGCAACGACAAAATCGAGAAAGATGATGTTCTAACTGGATTAACCGCAGTTGTGACAGTGAGACTTCCCGAGCCGCAATTTGAGGGGCAAACCAAGGAAATTCTAGGAACACCCGCAATTAAAAACATTGTGGCCAATGTGGTCACCAAGTCTCTTACTGATCGTTTCAACAGTTCAAAACGTGATGATAAGAATCAAACTGCTTTAATTCTTGAAAAAGTTGTTAACGAAATGAAATCCAGGGTCTCTGCAAGGACCCACAAAGAGACCCAAAGGCGTAAAACCGCTCTTGAATCCTCGTCATTGCCTACAAAGTTAGTTGACTGTAGGACTCAGGACACGCTTGATTCAGAGTTAATTATTGTTGAGGGAGAATCCGCACTTGGCACGGCGAAGCTGGCCCGTAACAGCGAGTATCAAGCGCTCTTACCAATCCGTGGAAAGATCTTAAACGTTCAAAAAGCAGCGATAACAGACATGCTAAACAACGCGGAGTGCGCATCAATCATCCAAGTTCTTGGAGCCGGCTCAGGTAGAACCTTTGAATTAGCCTCAGCGCGCTACGGCAAAATCATCCTTATGAGCGATGCCGATGTTGACGGTGCTCACATCAGAACTTTGCTGCTCACTTTGTTCTATAAATACATGAGGCCACTCGTTGAGGATGGGCGAGTATTCGCCGCCGTCCCGCCACTTCATCGTGTGGTTATTGTGAACCCTGGCTCTAAAGCCAACGAAGTCGTCTATACCTATTCACAATCAGAG
>RHAS01000258.1 GCA_010028615.1 Actinomycetota bacterium | reverse complement strand
GCATCGAGCACCATCTGAGTTGAAGTCACATCCAGTTTTATCCGGTCGCTAACATCCAGATCTGCATCTTTACGAGCCTGCTGAACCGCACGGATTACATCTCTGGCGATACCTTCGGCTTCTAGCTCGGGAGTTACCGCAGAATCCAACAGCACAAAGCCACCACCTGGCAAAATCCCAATCAGATTCACACTTTCACCTGCTGAGCTGACATCGGCAACCAGTTCGATTTCGTATTCGCCTTCGATTAGCTCAATGCCTCCACAAATAACCTTGTCGCCAGCTTCACTCCAGTTACCTGATTTGGATGCAGCAATAACACTCTGCACTTCCTTACCGATACGAGGACCAAGTGCCCTGGAATTCACATTTAGTTTTTTGATTACACCGAACTCCGAGGTGGAATCCAAGGAGAGTTCGACCAACTGAACATCTTTGACATTTAATTCCTCGGCGATGATGGAACTAAATGAGCTCAAGTTTTTTGCTGATTCAGTTACCACGGTTAGCTTGGCAAGCGGTAAACGCACCCTAAGTCCCGAGGCTTTACGAAGCGATAGCGCTACCGAAGAAATTGCTCTGACCTTATCCATTGCTAAGACCAACTCATCATCCCTAGTAAGCCCTTCATGATCAGGCCACTGGGTTAGGTGCACAGAGCGCATACCGGTAAGTCCGCGGAATATTTCTTCGGTGATAAGTGGCAAAAGCGGTGCAGCCACCCTAGTAGTTAGTTCTAGAACACTAAATAGCGTGTCGAAAGCTTTTGTATCGCCTTCCCAGAATCTCGCTCTAGATCTTCTGACATACCAGTTGGTCAATACATCGGCGAAATCTCTAAGTCTTGCGCTTGCACCAAAAGTGTCAAAGGCATTTAGATCGGCACTAACTCCAGCAACCATCTCTCTGGTCTTTGCAACCAGATAGCGATCTAGAACATCATCGCTAGACAAATCAAACTTAGCCTCGTAGTTAGAAGCATTGGCATAGAGAGTGAAGAAGTAATAGGTATTCCAAAGCGGCAGGATTACCTGTCTGACTCCTTCACGAATACCCTGCTCAGTAACACTCATCGTGCCACCACGAAGAATTGGACTAGATAGCAGGAACCAACGCATCGCATCGGATCCATCGCGATCAAAGACCTCGTTCACATCCGGATAGTTACGAAGTGATTTAGACATCTTTTGACCATCGCTACCAAGCACAATGCCGTGCGAGATTGCAGTTTTGAAAGCCGGGCGATCAAAAAGCGCGGTGGCTAAAACATGCAGGGTATAGAACCAGCCTCTGGTTTGACCTGAATACTCGACGATGTAATCGCCTGGGTTGTGTGAATCAAACCAGTCGCGGTTTTCAAACGGGTAGTGCACCTGAGCAAAAGGCATCGAGCCTGATTCAAACCAGCA
>RHAS01000257.1 GCA_010028615.1 Actinomycetota bacterium | reverse complement strand
AAGGTTCCTCTATATCGTCGCGGCGAGGGTTTTGGCGTTCCTGGTATACGAGTTGATGGTAACGATGTCTTGGCTTGCTATGCGGTTACTAAAAAACACATGGATGACGCCAGGAATGGTTTAGGTCCCTATCTAATTGAGGCTTTGACCTACCGCATCGGAGCACACACCACAAGCGATGATCCATCTAAGTATCGCGACCCAGAGCAGGTTGCTTACTGGCAAGCCAGAGATCCAATAATTCGATTTGAGAAATTCCTTCGAAGCCAAGGAATCGGTCAGGACTTCTTTGATGAAGTGCAAGCAGCCGGTGATCAGCTAGCCGCTGAAATACGTGAAACAACGTTCGCATTGCCTGAGCCACCACTAGAACTAATTTTTGATCACGTCTACTCAGAACCACACCCACTAATCGAAGAGCAACGTGCCTGGTTGCGCGGCTTCGAAGAATCACTCGGCGGTCACACACCAAACGACGATGGCGAAGAAAGAGTTGACTACGGAGGTTCGCGCTAATGGCTAACTCCGTAGAACTTTCAATTGCCAAAGCATTAAACGCCGGTATCAGAAAAGCGATGGCGGATGATGAAAAAGTTTTGGTATTCGGTGAAGATGTTGCCAAGCTAGGTGGTGTTTTCAGAATCACCGAAGGCTTACTAGATGAATTTGGTTCGCAAAGAATTTTCAATTCACCGATTGCTGAATCTGCAATTGTTGGAACTGCAATCGGTTTAGCGATGCGCGGATTTAAACCAATTGCTGAAATCCAATTTGATGGTTTTGTTTATCCTGCTTTTGATCAGATTGTCAGCCAGTTAGCCAAGCTCACCAATCGAAGTGAAGGCAATCTAAAGATGCCGGTAGTAATTCGCATCCCTTACGGTGGCGGTATTGGTGCAGTTGAACATCACTCCGAATCACCAGAAGCATACTTTGCTCACACCGCAGGTCTTCGGGTAGTCAGCCCATCCAATCCAAATGACGCCTACTGGATGATTCAGCAGGCAATCCAGAGCTCAGACCCGGTTGTCTTCATGGAACCCAAGCGCCGTTACTGGCAAAAGGGCCAGGTCGAGCTAGATCAACCAAGCTTTGGGCTGCACCAGGCAACCGTGCTCAAATCAGGCACTGACGTTACTATCGCCAGTTACGGCCCGATGGTGGTTACCAGTTTGCAGGCAGCCGAGATTGCTCAGGCAGAGGGAGTAAGCATCGAGGTAATCGATATTCGCTCGCTTTCGCCGATTGACTTCGGTGTCATTGTCGAATCGGTAAAGAAAACCGGTCGCCTAGTTGTTGCCCACGAGGCTGGAACATTCGTGAGTATCTCATCTGAAATTGCAGCCAAGATCGCCGAGCTCTGTTTCTATTACCTGGAAGCGCCGGTGATTAGAGTTGGTGGGTTCGATG
>RHAS01000256.1 GCA_010028615.1 Actinomycetota bacterium | reverse complement strand
CGCGGTTGACCCGTCCTCGGTTAATCCGTCTTCGGTGGGTTCATCAAAGATATAAGTTACTGTCGTTATCCGCCCAGTAGCCTTATCGTTGACCTTGTATCGCTTCAAATAACCCGCCGCTTCTAACTCTTTCAAGGCAGTACGGATAGCGTCACGCCCTTCCCTGCCACCTGACTGCTTGGCAAGCATTTCGCTAGTAGTTCGCCAATCATCTGGACGGGATAAAACGCAAGCCAAAATACCCCTAGCCCGAAAAGAGAGTGTTTCATCTCTTAGTAGGCAATTGCGTAATATCGTAAAGTGACCTTCTGGACGAGGTCCTCTAATAATCATAAAAATCTCCCTGTGCCTTTCGTGGGTTAAGAACGCTAACCCCGCTCGGAAAGGTAACGAGCGGGGCGCGTATATGGAGAAGTTTTAGGCTACTGGCGTCTTTACCGATTTACGCTTCGGTTCAGACTTCGGCTCAGAAGTCAGGGATTCCTTCTGTTCCTGATAAATCGAGAGTAGCAAGGCTCTCTTTTCTTCAGGCATAGCGTAAGTAGCGGCGAGCGCAGTCCATACTTTGAGTTGTTCCTCTGACCCACATTGGTTCAACTCTTTCAGGAGACTATCCCAAACCTCGTCCGTCAAAGGTATCTTGGGAGGCAATGACGGCTTTGGTTGGGTGGACTGCTCTGCTCTAGCCACCTTCTCCATTTCTTCGCGACTTGGGCGTTTGCCTTTTGTCGCAAAGCCTAGATTTGCTAACGCCCTGCCAATTGACGAGGTCTCGCAGTTCTCGCTTGCGTTAGTTCTGTTTACGGGTGAACTACCTTCGATTTCACTCGCAAAACCTCGAACTGTTGGCATGGGGTCTTCTTTGTTAATATAAACATGAGTCCAGCATTCCCATTGATATTTGCCGTCCTCACGAAGTACCAATACTGGTTTGTCGGGAAGTATGCGTCCATCGGGGTGTGCTTCCCAAAAGGCGCGAATGCGATTTTCTACGGGTTCGTACTCGTCTAAGTTGAAGTATCCCATTTACTCCGTCACCGCCAATTGCTCACTACCAAGCACTACTGCTGGGCTGAGTTCGCCTGAAGCAAAAGCGTCCGTGATAACTTCACGACCACCTGTAGCGAAGCGTGTGGATACATAACTTTCACGTTGCTTGAACGAAACAAATTTGAGCACCTCTCCTGTGCCTGTATAAATTGCTTCGCCATCAACTAGCACGATATTTTCCATAACGTGTTTGCGGTAAGACTCTCGTACTGACTCTACGATTTCGTCTTCCCTGTTTGCTTTCACCCAATTCGTGAACGCTGTTTCATCTAAAACAGTCGGACTCGGCTTCGGTGATACAAGTGAAACTTTGGCTACCTCAGTTCCATTCAGAGCGGCTTTCGCGGCGTCTGCACCTAC
>RHAS01000255.1 GCA_010028615.1 Actinomycetota bacterium | reverse complement strand
CAAGATGGCACACAATTTTAGTGCTTGGTCTTCTGAAAACCCAGCACCGATGAAGGCTGTAAAGACTTCGTGCATTTGAGCCGCCGTAGCCTCAAGTTCACTTAGTCCTTGCTCCTCGAATCCTTCGAAGTCCTTTGCCATCTAACCTCGTTCCGCCTTCGCACATTGTACTCGGTGAACCGAGCATACACGCGTAGAACGGACTTGAGGCTAAAAGGGTGGTTCTTCTTCTAGCGGTTCTGCCGCCTTACTCCATGGGTCATCATCGTTGGCTTTTCTATCCCACTTTGATTCCCGTATAACTTTGGAAGCCGCTAGTGACTTACCTAGGTGTTGTGCGTTTAGTTCAACGGAAACTCTTTTAGCCCCGTCTCTACCTTCCCACTCTCGCTGAGAGATAGTTCCTAACGCCATGATTACATCGCCTTCGTCAAAGGCTTCTGCGGCATTCTCGGCTAGTTCGCCCCACGCCGTTACTGTCCAGTAGGTTGCGTCTTTCTGCTCCCAATCGCCATTTGCGTTCTTAGTTGAACGAGATGTTTTCATTCTGATTTTCAATAAAGACTTGCCTGTTTGTGTAACTTGTAATTCGGGTTTATCTGAAACCACGCCTACAAGCGTCACAGTCATAAAGTCAGCCATACTCTCTCCTTTGGTTGCGCTAACGGGGGTTAGATTACCATTAACCACCGACAAAGCGCGCCTTTTTTATGTGTCTGCTGTATCTTTTTTATGAACTTGTCTTGCTTCCTGCATACTTCCAAAAGTGTTACTGCCCATCTTCTTCTTGAAGTGCGGGATATTGTTAGCAGGTATTCCTATTCTTGTCGTTGGTAAAAGGACTGCCAACAAATCTGATGCTGTTTGGTCTAAGTAGCCAGCCGCTACTACCGCTTCTAAAGTTGGAAAAACTTCTGCGTGTCTGTCTCGGTCTTTGTCGAGTAAGTGGTCGTGCTTACCGCCCATGCTATAAAGCCAACGGAAATTAGTCGGTGCTTTGCCTTCTACCATGCGGCGGAAGCGCGGTACTTCCTTTGTGTAAGTGTAAAAAAGAACATCTGGAAATAAATCGGCAATGTCTAGCCATGCTTGTAGGTATTCGTCTGAAAAGAAATCGCCTGAATCGTGAATACGAACTGCGTTACCGCCGCGTTTCATCCAGTCCTCTGCCCATGGGTCTGGGTCTAGTTCTAAGTCTGCGAAGCGAGGTTCGTAGGTAGGACGGAAAGCGTCTGAACCTAACTCGCCTATCATGATTTGTTTCCACTTGGGCAAATCGTCTACAACTAAATCTAAGTTCCTCATGTGTGCCGCTTTTACTGCGGGAAATAAATAAGTTCCGTTACGGGCATAACATAATTGCGTACAAGCCCCTGCTGATGGGCAAACATTAAATCCTTTGCCGTTGCGT
>RHAS01000254.1 GCA_010028615.1 Actinomycetota bacterium | reverse complement strand
GCTAGAAGAAATGGAGGACGTTCTCCAGGAAGTAGAGCAGGAGGTTAACGATCTTGGTCAGTTGGTGGATCAGTACGAGCGGAAGTTTGCTCGGGCAGCAGCCACTGCGGCTCCTACCGAGTTCAAGATCGTCACTCAGCCGACAGGTAAGCGTCTGCAGATGAAAAAAGGTTCACCTTTGCCTTCCTTAAAGAGTTGGCCTAAGGTGTCTATCCCTAACCTATCCCAACTGAAATCCAACTTCACGGTTGTTGATGAGCTCTACGACAAGCTGGAAGTCCTCCAGACGCTGGAAGGCGGCCTTACCGCCAACTTCAAGGCGCGCCACGGGGCAGGTAAGGTTCTTGCAGGTATCACTCGTTTGCGTAAGGTAACGGAATCTAAGATTGCCAAGGCTTTGCGGTTCCTGCAGAACCTTGCTACTAAGCACGTACCTGAACCTTTCACCAACCTTATTGATGACACTCTGCAAGAGGTTTCAGTTAAGGTTAACTATGCAGACTACGAAACCTTCTTGTATGTTCATGAAAACGATGGTGGCAACTTTCAGTTTACCGCCTACATTCGCCTACTGTCTGTGCAAGATGAGGAAGGCAGAGCATACCCTGACCTATATCTGGTCTTCACTTGTGAGTTGAGGCCTAACCCGGCCAACAAGAAAGAAGTTAGCCTAACTTACTACGTTACGGTACTGCATTCGTTCGCTACTCCCGGCAAATTTAGCCTAGGTACCGAAGTAGACAGCGTTCGCGGTGCAGTTATGGTTCTAGGTACACAACTTGAGCTGGAAAATTTCTCCAACTCTCTAGGGGTGCTTCCGTTACCTTTAGACAAGAAGCTGACCAAGGATGCTTTCTCTGTCAAAGATAAGATCCATAGCCTCGAGGTTGATGACTCTGCCTTGACCTTCGTCCTGAAATCTGCAGTCAAGACTTCTGAAATAAACTCTATCCGAGAGCAGCTTTACGTCGAGATTAGGGCGATGCTGTTCAGATTTAAAGCCAAGCTCAAGATGCGCCAATTCAAAGACGAGAGTGGTAAGACTGCCGTCCAGTTTACCTTTACGAATTTGGCCGACTCGTCTCAGGTCAGTTTAAATGACCTAGATTTCCTGAAAACCCGATTGGGGTTAGACGATGACAAGCTGCGGCGTGTGGTGAAAATTATCAATGGTCACTGATCTTAGGAGTAACGTATGCCGCATCAAGTAACCAGAGAAGGCGGTAGTTTTGTTCAGCTACTGACGCAAGAGCCTGACGAACAGGCAGCCTTTGAGCTGATTCTGACTAGACTTTCCGTAATTGAGTCTTACTTCACCGGGTCCAACAGCACCTACTTTCCTCGCGACGGTAGCTTGGCTGCCAGTGCGGACTGGAACATGGGAGGGTTCAAGCTAGGTAACCTAGGTGACCCTGTTGCTGCAACAGATGCAGCAAATC
>RHAS01000253.1 GCA_010028615.1 Actinomycetota bacterium | reverse complement strand
CCAACATCAATGCCGCCTTCGGTAAGTTCTGGAAGGTTTCTGGTAAGTAATCCAGATACTTCAAGTGCTTTCGTGTTTACCCAAAGCGTGTGGTGATCTTCGGCATGTAATACGACTGGTATGTGAGAAACAAAATTATCCAGAGCTTGACGAGTTTTGGCCTCTGTGAGGCTCCGATCGTAGCTGGCTCCATCTAACCAGCTTGTGCTTGGATTATCGGCCATGTAGCTCTGCAGTATTTGGCCTATCTGTTCAATGTTGCTTACGCCAGTTATGTCTGCGCCGAGGCTTTCGCGACCTGCAAATAGTGGATGGGCATGGGCATCGCGAAAAGCTGGGACGAGCAGGTTTCCTTCAAGGTCGACTTCTTCTCGAGTATCGGCCTCGTAAAACCCGCGCTGAGTTGTAATAATTCCGGCATCGTCAACATAACATTCCGAAGAGTAGTGATTGTTACCGAGGTATATTCTTCCGTTATGAAATTTTGTGACCATCAGCCGCGTTCATTAAGATAGCAAACCCCGCAGAGTGACTCGTACGTCACTTCGACCCCATCAATAGCAACCTGATTCCCGACAAAGATAAACTCTCCGTCTAACTTTCGCCCATTAAACATCGCTTTTCTGCCACAGCGGCAAATAGTCTTTAGTTCTTCAAGCGAGTGGGCTAGCTCCATCAGACGCAGTGAACCTGGGAATCCATTGGTAAGGAAGTCTGTTCTGATTCCGTAGCAGAGAACCGGAACGTTATCTAATACAGCAAGTTCAAAAGCTTGATCTACCTGATCTCTGGTTAGAAATTGTGCTTCGTCAATCAAAAGACATGAGAGATTTTTGATACCAGGGATGATTAGAGAATCATTTGCTCGCTCATGGGTTAGTTTTCTTAGGTCATCGCCTGGGGTGACCAGAAAATCTACTCGTCGATCAACACCTAATCTAGAAACAATTGTTGAATCGCCCTTAGTATCGACCGCTGGCTTGGCGATTAGTACCTGTTGGCCGCGCTCCTCGTAGTTGTGGGCCACCTGCAAGAGTGCAGTGCTCTTACCGCTGTTCATTGCACCGTATCGAAAATACAGCTTTGCCATAACTACCCACTCCCAACTCAATTCCTATGCTAGCCAGCCAAATTCAGGAATTGCGGATTTAGCCAAACCGACGTAATCTATAAATCTCCGGAACATGCCAGGACGTTGGGGAAGACGCACCTAGCAGTAAAGTTTCGGAGGTCAAACATGTCTAGGAATCTGGTCGCAACGACCCTAGTCATCCACGCCTGCCCAAGTGCTTTGGTCGACTCAGTCTCTGACTTACTGCCGCAGAGCGATATGCGCTGGTTCAATCAGCCGCTTCTTGTTGGAACCTCTCGGGCTGAGCTTAAAATCAAACTGAATAGCCTTGAATTAGAAGAACTGGTCAGCAGGCTACTCAGGATTGA
>RHAS01000252.1 GCA_010028615.1 Actinomycetota bacterium | reverse complement strand
TGGCAAGGAAGCACCTTTGGTATGAATGTATCAGTTCAATACGCCAACGGATCCACACAAAGTCTAACAGGCTATAGTGCCAGAATGCAAATACGCAGTACCTATGGATCCGCTACTGTAACAGAATCCCTCACAAGTTCTAATGGCGAAATTACCGTTGATGGTACAAACGGAACTCTTGTTTTAGCATTACCTGCCGTCAGAACAAAAGATATATTTGTTGATTTAAACGATTCATCCAAACCACCAAGAACAAAATACGTTTACGATTTAGAAATCGTCGACAATGCAGGAACAGTATCGAAGTTACTTTATGGTGATTTGTCTGTTTATGGTGAAGTCACTAGATGAGTACGCTCGAAGTTATTTCAGTTGTTGAAACTGATGGTGGTGTTTCTGTTGTTACAGCCACCGAACAAACAACAGTAGTTGTTCAAGATTCTGCCGTTCGCGGTCCAGCTGGACCACAAGGTCCGCAGGGTCCTCAAGGTCCTCAAGGACCACAGGGTCCGCAAGGCGCACTCTCTCCATGGGCAGTAAAAGAAGACGATTATACATTAGTAAATGGTGATCGTATTATTGCTAATACGACAACCAATGGAACATTTACAGTTACACTACCTGCTTCTCCATCATCTGGTCACTATGTTGTTATCACAGATGGCGGCGATTTTAGTGTTAATAATCTTGTTGTTGCAAGAAATGACTCTACGATTGAAGGATTGTCTGATGATTTAAACATTGACGTCAAAGATATAACCGTAGAATTTATTTACAATGGGTATACTTGGGAAGTTACAGCAACTGCTGGACCCGAGGGTCCTTCAGGTCCTGCTGGCGGTCCTCAAGGACCACAAGGACCATCGGGTCCGTCAGGTCCTGCTGGTGCATCTGGTCCACAAGGTCCGATTGGTGTAACTGTCATTGGACCACAGGGTCCACAAGGTCCAACAGGCGCAACAGGCGAAACAGGTTCTGGTGGTCCCGAAGGTCCTTCAGGTCCATCAGGACCATCGGGTCCGAGCGGCGGTCCTCAAGGACCACAAGGCGCAACTGGAGCACAAGGTCCTCAAGGACCTGTTGGGGATGCTGGTCCTCAAGGTCCGCAGGGTCCTCAGGGACCACAAGGTCCTCAAGGTGTTGCTGGTCCGCAGGGTCCACAAGGTCCAAATGAAACATCATTCTCAATTCAAACATCAAACTTTAATGCTGTAGCAGGAAGTAGATATGGCGTCAACACCAATGATGGTGCAGTCACAGCAACACTTCCAGCAAGTCCAACAACAGGTCAAGCAATTTATTTTGCTGATGCTGGTGGTGCATTCGGCACAAATAGTTTGACGATCGCAAGAAACGGAAATACAATCGGTGGTGTTGCTGCTGATTTGTTAGTAAGTACAAATGGTGACAGTGTTGGATTATTCTACACTGGAACAACTT
>RHAS01000251.1 GCA_010028615.1 Actinomycetota bacterium | reverse complement strand
TGCCATTTCCTGGCAGGACGAGACCTCCAAATTAAACTAGCTCTCAAAAGCTATTTTGCGGCTATCATCCGCTAGTTCATCAAGCCTTAGAAGAGTTTCGTTCGTTTTGGGCTCCACAATCCAGCCGAGTTCAGTACAAATTTGATCTGCTAGAGCAGGATTCTTTGCCAAAACTGGCCCATGCAGCATGGTGAACCAAGAGTTTTGAATCTTCTCGAAAATAAAATCTCGAACTGGGCTATTGAGGTAACCGACGATGCCATCGACATCAACAAACTCACTTCGATGATCGCCTTCAGTAAATTTCCTGCCTGTTTGACCCAAGACGCGCAAAGCGCCAGATGAAACTGCAAACAGGGGTTTTCCAGATTGAAAGTAACTAGCTATGTCCGATATCGCCCGAGGATGATGTTTGTCGATGAAATCCCAGGCGGCTATTGATCCGTGTCCGAGAAATAGCAGATCGACTTCATCTAGATCTGAATTGGCAACTTCAACAATTTGAGAAGTAACACCTTGCAGCTGCAACCTTTTCTGAATAACGAGTAAGTTCGCTTGATCTCCATTGAGGTTTAGATCATCAGGGAATACTGTTCCAAGAACTAGATTATTAGACACGTTTAACCTCCTCTGGATCAGTGAAGCCGAGGTGACGCCTTAATCGACGCATGGCATCCGCAGAATAAATGACTGTTTTCCGCCCATTCGAATCGTTCGGAAGGCTTAGAAATTGCTCAATGGCTGAAAAGTAATCTTCCTCAATCTGCTTCACTTCTACGTCATTGTAGAGAAGTACCATCGCAGCGTCTGCATAATTAAAGCCTGACACCATGTCTACGCGCTTGAGTGTGGAGTAATCAACTGTCCACAACCAAGATGGATCGTGAACATCCCGTCCAATAGCAAACATAATCGGTCCAATTTCATAAGGAAGATTATTTAGATTCAACTGCAGGCTGATTGGGTTTTGGATGAGGATAAATTCAACATCCTCGTTGTTAATCTTTCGAATCTCGCCTCTTGAGAAAACTGGTGGAATCTCATTAAGTGTCTTGCAGGCCAGGTCATAATTAAAATCTTTATCCAGTATTCGTTCGGCAACGGCAAGCGCAGCGACTGCATCAGATGCGAATTGCACGCCTCTTGATGGAAGTTCAAATGATTGGACACCAAGCTCACTTGAAACAGTCAAGTTCCGATCACTTAGTTTTACCGCTTCGTAGGAAATTGCTGGTCTAGGTTTTGTGGGTTGGTAGGTCTTGGCATATTCAATCTTGGGAAGCTCCTGGCTAAGTCCAAAAAAGGTTTTGGTAGTTTTCTCGGAGACTGGCATGTCAAAGCAATTCTGATCGTCGCCGTTTAGAACAACAGCTTCAATAGTCGACGAAGTAACTTCAGCTAACCGGTTTATTACTAACTTGGGGTCAATAAATCGATCCAGTTGATCATCAAATACGTTGAGGACAGCA